>NZ_JARVRU010000136.1:0-65048 GCF_030209535.1 Lysinibacillus sp. fls2-241-R2A-57 | reverse complement strand
CTTATATCGAAACAAAATCTCATTTTATCGAAACTATTTGGGCTTTTATCGAAATCAGATTCTTCTAATTTAATTAGGGTGGATAAAAATTAATATTAAAACTTCATTTGAGACTTAGTCTTCCATCGTAGATAAATCGCCCGTTGGTAAATTTAACTCCCACGCCTTTAACACACGACGCATAATCTTACCACTGCGTGTTTTTGGTAGCTTATCTTTAAATTCGATTTCGCGTGGGGCAGCGTGTGCAGACAAGCCCTTCTTAACAAAATTACGAATATCCTCAATCAATGCATCTGAAGGTTCAACACCCTCACGTAATGATACAAAGGCTTTAATAATTTCTCCTCGTACAGGATCTGGCTTTCCAATCACTCCTGCTTCGACTATATCAGGATGCTCTAGTAGTTTACTTTCTACCTCGAAAGGACCTACACGTTCACCAGCTGTCATAATTACATCATCTACACGTCCCTGGAACCAGAAGTAGCCTTCATCATCCATATAGGCAGAGTCCCCAGACACATACCATTCACCTTTTAAGAAATAGGATTCATAACGCTCTGGATTCCCCCAAATTTGGCGCATCATTGCTGGCCAACCTCGTCGGACTGCTAGATTCCCCATTGTAAAAGGTGGTACTTCATTTCCCGCATCATCAACAATCGTCGCATGAATACCAGGTAATGGTTTCCCCATAGACCCTGGCTTAATATCCATAGAAGGATAGTTACAAATCATATGTGCACCAGTTTCCGTCATCCACCATGTATCATGAATACGGTGACCTAGCTCATCAATACCCCAACGAATTACTTCTGGATTTAACGGCTCACCAACAGATAAAATGTGGCGTAAAGAAGATAAATCATAATTCTCAAGCATGCCACTACCTGCGCCCATTAACATTCTGAAAGCTGTAGGTGCACTATACCAAACTGATACACTATAATCCTCAATTGCTTGGTACCAAGCTTGTGGTGAAAATCTCCCCCCGACAATAAGCATTGTGACTCCATTTAACCATGGGCCAAAAATTCCATACGCTGTGCCTGTTACCCATCCTGGATCAGCCGTACACCAATAAATATCCTCTTCACGTAAATCAAGTACCCATTGTGTGGATTGATATTGTTGAAGCATTGCGTTATGGACATGCAATACGCCCTTTGGTGCTCCAGTTGATCCAGAAGTATAATGAAGAATCATACCATCCTCTCGGTCCACCCATTCAATGTCAAATTGAGAGGAAGCCTCTTTTAGGCGTTTATTGAAATCTAAAATTTGTGATGTTTCTTCTATATCTGCTCCTACTAAAAAGACGTGCTGCACATGTGGTAGCTTTTCTAAAGGTACACGTTCAAGTAACTCTGGTGTTGTCACTAATACTTTCGCTTCACTATCTGCAAGTCTGTCATAAACAGCACCTTCCATAAATGCCTCGAATAATGGTCCTACAATAACACCCATTTTCAATGCGCCTAATAATGAAAAATAAAGCTCTGGTGAACGTGGCATGAAAATAAATAAACGATCCCCTTTTGCTAAATTCGTCGCTGCCTTAAACACATTTGCTGCTTTATTTGTCATGTTTTTCATTTCATTGAAAGAATAAGCCTCTTTACGTTTACCATCATTAAAATAAAGCGCAACTTTGTTTTTCCGATGTGTTTCTGTATGACGATCAATTGCCTCATACGCCATATTCACAAGACCTGTTTCAGACCAACTAAATCCCTTTTCTGTCTCTGCCCAATCATGTATTGCTGCCGTTTCCTCATAATCAGGTAAATTGTATTGCTTTGGTAAAGCATTCAACTTCTCCATCATTTTCATCCCCATGAAACTACCCCTTTCTTTGCTATCGCTTTAGTACATTAGTGAGCAAATTATCCCCCTGCGAAATTCGCTACCTTCTCCAAAGACAATTACGTTATGTAGCAATTGTTATATAACAGTTTATGCGCTGTGAAATTAACCAATGCTTATTCACACTACATTTATCTGTTAAACAACAGATGCAATATATATATATTTTACACGAATTAACCAAGAATGTCTTAATATTTTTATTTTTCCGAAAATGTGTGTACATTTTGCGAAAATAAGCGTTTTTACGCAAGAAATCAGCTATAATGGAACTATTAAACTCAGGTGGTGTAATTATGGAACATAAAAAAACTTTTTTTTCTGTCACAAAGGAAACAAAGCATGGTACTGTGTATGTGGAAGGACCTGTTCCTCCAGAAAAATTAGCTACATATTCATTCCACGAAGGCTTGGTTGCTTTTAGACCTCCAAAACAACAACAACAAGCCATTATAGAAATTGCAGGACTTCCTGAAGGACGAATTATTATTATCCGAAATGAAAATATCATAGTAGGCTACGTCACCTATCTATATCCCGATCCATTAGAACGATGGGCGGAGGATCGAATTGATAACATGATTGAGCTAGGTGCCATTGAAGTCATTCCAGAATATCGTGGTACAGGTGCTGGTAAAGCACTACTTGCCGTGTCTTTTATGGGAGATGAAATGGAAGACTATCTCGTTATCACTACCGAATATTATTGGCATTGGGATTTAAAAGGGACTGGTTTAAACGTTTGGGATTATCGCAAAATGATGGAGAAAATGATGAGCTCCGCTGACTTCGAATATTTTGCTACAGATGATCCTGAAATTACATCACATCCTGCTAACTGCCTGATGGCGCGCGAAGGAAAACGTGTGCCCCATGAGTCAATGGAAAGATTCGATAGACTTCGTTTCAGAAATCGTTTCATGTATTAAACCAACACAAAGGGGATTGAGTATATGATCGTAGAAGAAATTATGAATGGTGAGCCCTACACGCTGGCTCCGACAAATACAGTGTTTGAAGCGCTGAAGTTAATGCGTGAGAAAAAAGTACGTCATGTGCCAGTTGTAGATGAGGAGCATCATGTTCTTGGGGTTATCACTGAACGAAATATTAAAGAGGCCTTGCCTTCCTCGTTACGGGATGAACCTAATTCTCCAGTTTTTAATGCAAAAGTGGAAGAAATTATGATTAAAAAACCACTTGTCGGTCATCCACTTGATTTTGTAGAAGAAGTAGCTCTTACTTTTTATGAATCCAAAGTAGGTTGCTTACCAATTGTCTCTGGAGGAAAATTAGTTGGCATTGTGACTACCACAGATTTACTCTATACCTATATAGAGTTAACTGGTGCCACTGAACCTGGCTCAAAAATTGAAATCCGTGTATCCGATACGCCAGGAACATTATTTGAGATTACAAAGATTTTTCATGAACATCATGTAAATGTCCAAAGCGTCTTAGTTTATCCTGATTCTGAAAATACTCAAAACAAAATTTTAAGTATCCGAGTAAAAACATTGAATCCACTAGCTATGATTGAAGATCTACGAAAAGAAGGCTTTGATGTTTTATGGCCTAATTTACCAGGTGTTTCGTTACAATGAAAAAGGCAGTATTTGTTTACTCGCCAGAGCAACTCGGATATAAATTTTCAGATACCCATCCTTTCAATCATAAACGCTTGACGCTTACAATGGATTTGTTAAAAAATATAGACGCTCTTGATGATTTAGATATTGTTCCAGCTCGTGTTGCTACAGAGGAGGAGCTGTTGCTTGCACATGATCCAAAATATATTGATATCGTTAAAAGAGCTGGGCATGGTGATCTTTCAGAGGCACAATGCGAAAGCTACGGTATAGGCACCGAAGATACACCTATTTTTGAAAATATGCATGAAGCAAGTGCACAGCTTGTCGGTGGAACGTTAACAGCTGTCGATTATGTTATGGAAGGAAAAGCCGAGCACGCCCTCAATCTAGGTGGAGGGCTACATCATGGCTTTCGTGGCCGAGCATCAGGTTTTTGTATTTATAACGATAGTACAGTAGCCATTCGCTATTTGCAGGAAAAATACAATGCTCGTGTACTTTATGTGGATACCGATGCCCATCATGGAGATGGTGTACAATGGAGCTTTTATGAAGACCCGGATGTTTGTACATTATCTATTCATGAAACAGGCCGTTATCTTTTCCCCGGAACCGGTAATATTACGGAACGTGGAAATGGGCAGGGCTACGGCACTTCTTTTAATTTTCCAATTGATGCTTTTACGGAAGATGAGAGTTTCCTAGATATATATGAAAAAGCTATGCGAGAAGTCTTTGAATTTTTCAAGCCAGATGTTGTGCTAACGCAAAATGGCGCAGATGCACATTTTTTCGATCCATTAACTCATTTATATGGAACAATGAATATTTATAGAGAAATCCCAAAGCTTGCGCATAAATTAGCACATGAATATTGCGGCGGTAAATGGATTGCTGTCGGTGGTGGAGGCTACGATATTTGGCGTGTCGTGCCTCGTGCGTGGTCTATGCTATGGCTTGAAATGACCGATCAGCATTTACCGACAGGACCTCTCCCTCAAGCATGGTTAGATCGTTGGCAGCCTGAAGCACCAGTGCCTTTTATTCCAACTTGGGAGGATCCAAATCCTTTGTATGAGCCAATCCCTCGGAAAGCTGAGATTGAAGAAAAAAATGAGCAAATGCTGGCCAAAGCTCTACATATTATTCGCAATGAAAAACGAGCTTAACTTTAAGCCTCACGACGATCGTGGGGCTTTTTCATTTGTGCTATCCGTCTTCATAAAAAACACGTAAATCCTCGAACAGATTTACGTGTTAAGTACCATTATTTACTTTTGACAGATTGTCGATGTTCAATGCGATGAGGTAAAATAACCGCTTCGTCTTCAACAGGCTCTTTGTTCATCAATTTTGTCAGCAAACGCATTGCGACAGCTCCAATGTCGTACAGTGGTAGCGCTACACTTGTAAGCTGTGGACGTACCATACGTGCTAATTTTGAATTTTCGAAGCTGATCACTTCAATATCCTCCGGTACATTTTTTCCTGTATCCTGGGCACCGTGAATCAGTCCGATTGCCAATTCATCACTGCCTGCAAAATAAGCGGTTGGAGGATTTTCAAGTGAGGATAATGTTTCCCACGCCTCTAATCCCATATCATAGCTCGATTCTTCTGCAGCAATTAGTGATTCATCTATAGGGTAACCTGCGTCCTGTAAAGCTTTTTTATAAGCCTCAAGTTTGAATTTTCCATTAATAGTATAAGTAAGCGGACCTGTTACAAAGCCGATTCTCTTATGCCCGTTTTGAATGAGTAAAGTAATCGCTTCATAAGCTGCTTGGTAATAATCAATATTAACAGTCGCGATAGTTTGTGATTCATCTACTGAACCCGCAAGCACAATTGGTACAGGTGAATGATCCATCGTTTGTTGCATTTTCTCAGTAACTTCATCACTCATCATGACAATACCGTCAACTTGTTTCCCCAGCATTGTATCCAGTAGCTGTAGCTCTTTATCTTCATGTTGATCTGAGTTGGCTAAAATAATATTGTAACGATACATTGTTGCAATATCCTCTACACCACGTGCCAGCTCCGCATAAACATTGTTTGCAATATCTGGGATAATCACGCCAACTGTTGTTGTTTTCTTACTTGCTAATCCTCGCGCTACTGCGTTTGGACGATACTCTAATCGCTCAATTACTTCTAATACTTTTTTTCGTGTTGCCGGTTTTACGTTTTGATTGCCATTGACTACACGAGAGACCGTTGCCATAGAAACATTTGCTTCTCTTGCAACATCATAAATTGTAACAGTCATCGTACGTGCCTCCCTTTTTCCTTTTATAGGACTCATCATCATAACTTGGGGTTGAATGCCGTTCCGACTGGGCGCTTTCCTGATGGCGTCCAGCTTCCACTCCAATCAACTTATATACGTGAGCATATGTTTTATCCCCAACTTTTGGTGTTGAGCCTTTTATAGCCTTATAATACGATAATTTTCATAATCTTTTCAAGAAGAAGTAAGTGCATGAAAAGAAAAACCAAGTACAAATAGTACTATTCTAGACATTATTTTGTCACTATATAGTAAAAACCGCCTGCTGATTTAAGCAAGCGGTTTTTTAAAACAATTAAGCACGGATTTCATAGTTCTTCATGAAATTTTGTAGTGTTTCGTAGAAAGCATCAAATGTTGGAATATCCATTTGTTGTTGTGAGTCAGATAGTGCTACAGATGGATCTGGATGAACCTCTGCCATGACGCCATCAGCTCCAATAGCAATTGCCGCCTTCGCACATGGTAATAGTAAATCGCGACGACCTGTTGAATGCGTAACGTCTACAAACACTGGTAAATGCGTTTCTTGTTTTAAAATTGGTACAGCAGAAATATCTAATGTGTTACGTGTTGCTTTTTCATAAGTACGGATACCACGCTCACAAAGAATAATGTTCTCATTACCTTTAGACATAATGTATTCTGCCGCGTGAATGAATTCATCAATTGTCGCTGCTAAGCCTCGTTTTAAAAGTACAGGTTTGTTTGCAGCACCCGCTGCTTTTAATAATTCGAAGTTTTGCATATTACGTGCACCAATTTGGATGACATCGATATAATCCAATGCTTCCTCTAAATGACCTGGTGTAACAATTTCCGTAATAACGGCTAAACCGTATTCCTCTGACACACGTTTTAGAATTTTCAGGCCTTCTAATCCAAGACCTTGGAAGTCGTAAGGAGAAGTACGTGGTTTATAAGCACCACCACGAATCAATTTTTCACCTTTTGCTTTAATAGATGCTGCTACTGCTGCAACTTGCTCGTATGATTCTACAGCACAAGGTCCAAATACGAAAGATGGTTTTCCTTGGCCAATTAGCTCACCATTCACATTAATGACAGTATCTTCTGATTTCTTTTTACGAGATACAAGTAACTCTTTTTTCTTATCTGCTTCAAGTTGTTTTAAAGCTGTTTTAAAGATTTGCTTAAATATATAATCAACCGTCATTTGATTTAACGGACCTTGATTGTGTTCTTTGATGAGATCAAGCATGTGGCGTTCACGTAATGGATCATAACGATTCACACCTTGTTTTTCTTTAATCTTACCGATTTCATCAACTACAGTTGCTCGTTCGTTAATTAGACGAAGAATTTCTAAGTTTAAACCGTCTATTTGACTACGTAAGCTTTCTAAATCTTTTTGGCTCATGCTTCTTGCTCCTCTCCTCATGACAGACACTTTCAGAACTCTGAAATGTATGTTACATTTTTAGATATTAGCAATATTATAATCAATGTTGTACAGAATGTCACGCATTTTTAATTTAGCGCTTCAACTCGCTAAATCAAAATCCGCTGAAAGAAGTTAGTATTATAGGAAAGGAAGCGATTACATTGAGTTCAAAATTATTTGCACTTGATATCGGTACACGTTCTGTAGTAGGCATTATTTTAGCAGAAGATAATGACCACTTTCACGTGAAGGATATCTTAGTAAAAGAACATAAAGAACGCGCCATGGTTGATGGTCAAATACATAATGTCATGTATGTGGCAGATTTAATCAATGAAATTAAACATGAACTTGAAGAAAAACATGGTCCTTTAACAAAAGTAAGTGTCGCTGCGGCTGGTCGCTCATTGAAAACAGAACAAGCTAGCGTGACAATCAATATTCGTAATCGACCAATCTTTACGGAAGAAGATATAAGCCGTTTAGAACTACAAGCTGTTCAACAGGCACAGCAACAGCTCCTTCAACATAAAGAGGATACCAAAATAAGCCACTATTATTGTGTTGGATATTCAGTTTTATATTATCGTTTAGATGGAGAAGAAATTGGTAGCCTACTCGATCAGCAAGGTAATGAGGCACAAATTGAAGTTATTGCAACGTTCCTGCCACGAGTTGTCGTAGAGTCACTTATTGCGGCTCTTAAACGCGCAGATTTAGAAATGGATGCACTAACATTAGAACCTATTGCCGCTATTAATGTGCTTATCCCTCCAACAATGCGTCGTTTAAATGTCGCTCTTGTTGATATTGGTGCGGGTACCTCTGATATTGCTATTACCGATAAAAGTACTGTTGTCGCTTATGGCATGGTACCAACAGCTGGTGATGAAATAACAGAGGCTTTAAGTGATCACTACTTGCTCGACTTCCCTGTTGCCGAAAAAGTGAAGCGTCAACTGCAAACAGAAGAAGAAATTTTAATTCAAGATATTTTAGGCTTTGATCAATATTATCCGAAAGAAGAAGTTCTTCAAGCCATTGATACTGCTGTCAAGCAACTTGCAAAAGCCATTGGGGAAGAAATTTTACGTCTTAATAATCGTACAGCTCCTAAGGCGGTCATGCTTGTTGGTGGCGGTAGCTTAACACCAAACCTTACATCTGAACTTGGGCTAGTACTAGATTTACCTGCAAATCGTATTGCCGTTCGAGGGATTGACGCCATTCAAAACATTACGAAGGAAGATCATATTAAAGCATCTCCTGAATTGGTGACCCCAATCGGTATTGCTATTGCAGCCAAAAAAATGCCCATTCAATATATGAGTCTAACTGTCAATGAACAAGTAGTTCGCCTTTTCGAATTAAAGGAAATGACCGTTGCCGATGCATTTTTAGCAGCCAATATTCGAGCAAAGCAATTATATGGAAAGCCAGGACATGGATTATCAGTGAGTGTAAATGGACAAGATATTTTCATCCCTGGTGGTCACGGTCAACCGGCGGAAATTTTAGTAAATGGGCATCAAGCATCCACTAAAACAATGATTAAAACAGGCGATGCCATCCAGTTAATTGAAGGCCAAGACGGTCAGCAAGCTACTGCTACAGTGAGAGATATTGTCGATGATGCTGCCATCAAAACAGTCACAATTCAGCATACAAAGTATGTAATTGAACCACAAATTACTGTTAATGGTTCCCCTGCATCTTTAGATAGTGCATTAAATGATCGAGATGTTATTAAGTTTGAAATTGCTGAAACAATAGAGGATGTATTTAAGCTCACAAATAATTGGGCGTTGTTAAAACAATTTGAGTCATTTTTTATTCAGGTAGACGGGAAGCCACTTTATTTACCAGAGTTTTCAGCGCAATTAATGATTAATGGTAAACCATCTAAAATGACCTATGCTGTACAAGATGGTGATGTTATAACATTTCAGCAACAAACATTCCCTACTGTTCAACGTATAGCCGACCAAATGAATGTTTTACTTGAGGATAACATCATTATACATTTCCAAAATGAGGTGTTGGAGCTGAAGAAGATGGCGAACGAAGTACTCGTTAATCAAGTAGTCGTATCACCACTTTCAACAGTACCAAATGGAGCAACCATCTCATTTAAAGAAAAAGACCGAAGTCGTTGGATTTACCAAGATGTGTTCCGCTACTCCAATTGGCAACTACCGACTACATTTAAAGGTAATTTTACAATTTTACGCAATGGTCAACTGGCAAGCTTTGATATGGAAATCTTCGGCGGAGATAAATTAGAAATTTTACTAGAAGAAGCGCCTATATCTTAATAAATTAAAAGGGATACGATACGTCATTAGAAAGACGTATCGTATCCCTTCTTTATCTCATGCATTAAGCGCGTACTTCTTCGTTTTTTTCTTCAGCTTGTCCCTTTTTTTCACTAGCGTCCTCTGCTTTAGGTTCTTCACTAGGAATAAAATCTTCTAGTGGCTCTTCACCCTCGAAAGAAACTGTACCATCATCAAAAACAGTTGGTGCTTTTGCTGATTTTAATGTTTTAACTTTCTCTACTAATTGTGTAGATTGCTCTTGAATTTGTTTAGATAATTGAACCGTTTTATCTTTTGCAGTTGTCGAGAAATCTGCACTCTTATCTTTTAAGTTAACAGCTTGTACTGCTACCTCGCTTCGTAAATCTTTTCCTGATTTTGGAGCTAATAGTAAGCCAGCAGCTGCGCCTACTATCCCCCCAACTAATGCACCAATAACAAAATCTTTCATGTTCACACGCTCCTCTTCATAAATCGATTCTTGCGGATGATAAAGCTGTGGTAATGAACTTTCAAGCTGTTGTTCCTTCACTTCATTAAAATTTGGTTTTTGAGTTGTCATGCAACAATTCCTCCCCATAAAATAATCTAATTTGCCTAGACTGGTTGTCCATCTGCTTTCGCGGATGCATCTTCAATTTATGCCTAAGACTTTATTTTTATTCAGTTAACATTCAATGTATACCGAATAATAATCACTTTTTACGGCCCCATTTTCTTTTCGGTTTTTCCATCTGTTCTGATTCAGAAGAGTAAATATCTTCTTGAACCGTCTCATGTGCCTGATCGATAATTTTGCGCTTTCTCCACTTTTCGGCAATGCCCATTGCGACATTGCTCCACTGAACAACCTGTGCAATTTTTTCTTCATTTTGTTCCACACTTTTTGAAACCGAAGAAGTAATTTGCTGTACAGAATTATTTAAACCGTTCACAGAGTCACCAATTCCTTTGACTGCATGAACAACGGAATTTAACTGTTCAGATTTTTCTTGAATATCCTCTGCCAAGCTATTTGTTTTGGATAGTAAGGAAGTCGTTTCGCGCGTAATACCTTCCATTTGTCCCTCAATCCCTGATAATGTTCCAGCTAAGCTGTTAAGAATTGCTTTGAGCGAAAATAATGTCATTCCGACGCTCACACATAAAATTAAAAAACCGATTGCTGCAATGATTGCTGCAATATACAAAATAACTTCCATAACTAGACCTCCCGCAGTAAATATTCTCTTTACTATTCATTTCCTTATTTTCGACAAAAAAAACTGATTTCCTCCTCATTTTTGAGAAAAAACAGCTTATTCCTTACGGACTAAGCTGTTTCGTTGTTTTTTAGCACGTCTTCAAATGCATCTTGGAATTTGTGAACATCGCCAGCGCCCATAAATAAAAATACTGCGCCCTCATGTTTTGTTAGCACTTCAATTCCTTCAGTGGTAATCACTGCACTACCTTCAATTAAAGAGGCTAAATCTTGGATTGAAAGTGCGCCTTGTGTTTCCCTTGCAGAACCAAATATATCACATAAGTAGGCTGTATCTGCAAGATTTAGACTATCTGCAAAATCCTGTAAAAAAGCTTGCGTACGTGTAAATGTATGTGGTTGGAAAATAGCTACCAGTTCACGTTCTGGAAATTTTTGTCGCGCTGATTGAACCGTTGCACGTATTTCAGTTGGATGATGTGCATAGTCGTCTATTAAAACATTATTTCCAATATCCGTTTCTGTAAAACGTCTTTTTACACCTTTATAAGTGATTAAACGTGCTTGGATAATATCTGGTGATATTCCTTCATACTCGCAAAGTGTAATGACTGCTAATGTGTTTAATACCGCATGATCTCCAAACAATGGGATAAAGAATGTACTATAAAATTCATTGCGAACAAATACATCAAATTTTGTACCCTCTGTTGTTTTTTCAACATTACGAGCTTCAAAATCATTTTCAGCTCCAAAGCCATAATACACAACAGGTACCTTCGCTTGAATACGTTGTAACTGTTCATCATCACCACAAGCAATAATTGCTTTTTTAACCTGTAAAGCTAATGATTGAAACGCTGAATAAACATCCTCTATGTTGGCAAAATAGTCTGGATGGTCAAAATCAATATTAGTCATTACAGCGTAATCTGGATTGTAAGCTAAAAAGTGTCGACGGTATTCACATGCCTCCATTACAAAGAAGTCAGCATTTGCATGCCCAGCTCCTGTTCCATCACCGATTAAATATGAAGTTGGTTTATAACCACCTACAACATGAGACATTAAGCCTGTCGTAGATGTTTTACCATGTGCACCAGTAATAGCAATCGACGTATAATTACCGATATATTCACCTAAAAATTTATGGTAGCGAATAACTTCTGCACCGATTTGGCGAGCACGTTCTAATTCAGGATGGTCATCAGGAAATGCGTTTCCTGCAATAATTGTCATACCTTCTTTAATATTATCTGCATTAAATGTAAAAATTGGAATATTACGTTCACGTAACGGTTGTTCCGTGAAGAAATATTTATCAACATCTGAGCCCTGTACTTGTTCACCAGCATCAAATAAGATTTGTGCAAGGGAACTCATGCCAGAACCTTTAATGCCTGTGAAATGAAAAACTGTCATTAATTAAACCCCCCGGGAATTCAATATCCCTTCTATCATCTATTAGGTGTATCGTATTTTTAACTTTTTCTTAGGTATTAATACCTTTACAAGTACTAAAAAATACGTACTATTCAACACATCTTGTCTATTATAGCACTATTTATGCACAAGGATAAATGTGTAACTTTTCTAAAAAAACTAAATTCGACGTAAATAAGATAATCTAGACGAAAACAATGCAATTATTATTCAAACATAGCTATTAAGTCTTCTTCCGTCATGTAACTTTCTCGCGGTTTACTGCCTCTTGCCTCAGACACAAAGCCATGAGATTCTAACATATCGATTAAACGAGCAGCACGATTATAGCCAATATGGTATTTTCGCTGAATCAAGGAAGTAGAAGCTCCTCCCTGTTCATACACAAATCGACAGACATCCTCAAACAGATCATCTTGCTCAGCAGAAACTTCCGTTTTCTTTAAAAGCTCCTCTTGATCGAATATATAATCCGGCTCTCCTTGCTCACGAACATGCTCAATAATCGCTTCAATTTCATCATCTGTCACAAAGGTTCCCTGCAAACGCACAGGGGCAGACATACCATTACCTAAATATAACATATCACCTCGTCCAAGTAATCTTTCTGCTCCTTGCCCATCTAAAATAGTACGTGAATCGATTTGGGATGATACCGCAAAGGCAATACGTGTAGGAATATTTGATTTAATAAGCCCTGTAATAACGTCAACAGACGGTCTTTGAGTCGCAACAATTAAATGGATACCACAAGCACGTGCTTTTTGCGCAATACGACAGATTGCCTCTTCTACATCTGCAGGAGACATCATCATTAAATCGGCTAGCTCATCAATGACAATTAGAATATACGGTAATTTTAAGCTATGTTCATTATTTTTATCCGCAATTGCATTATAACGTGTAATATCACGTGCACCCGCATGAGCAAATAACTGATAACGACGCTCCATTTCCTCTACTGCCCATTTCAGTGCAGCAGTAGCAGCCTTAACATCTGTGATGACCGGGCTAACTAAATGTGGAATATGATTAAACGGTGCTAACTCTACCATTTTAGGATCAATGAGCATCAGCTTTAAT
This sequence comes from Lysinibacillus sp. fls2-241-R2A-57, assembly GCF_030209535.1. Taxonomy (NCBI): domain Bacteria; kingdom Bacillati; phylum Bacillota; class Bacilli; order Caryophanales; family Bacillaceae; genus Lysinibacillus; species Lysinibacillus sp. fls2-241-R2A-57. The sequence continues at coordinate 51,841 of NZ_JARVRU010000136.1, read as the reverse complement.
TCATGAGGTGCAGCCTTATATAGTAAACTAACCAAAATTGAATTAATACAAACTGATTTACCAGAACCTGTAGCTCCAGCAATTAAGCCATGTGGCATTTTTCGTAAATCAATAGTTACAGGCTTCCCTGTTAAATCCAGACCCAATGCTGCTTCTAACGGTGAATCTGACTCGAGGAAAGAAGCACTATTTGTCACTTCCGATAATCGAACTGCGCGAGATACACGGTTCGGTATCTCAATGCCAATTGAGCTCTTTCCAGGAATCGGAGCTTGGATGCGGATGTCTTTTGCTGCCAATGCCAGCTTCAAATCATCTGCTAGATTGCGGATTTTGCTAACCTTCGTACCATGACTCACTGTTATTTCAAATTGTGTCACGGCAGGTCCTTGCATAATGGATTCTATTTGAGCTGATACTTGGAAATAAGACAAAGCTTCAACCAACGTATCGCCCTGTTGCTCCATCCATTCAGTATCCTGTGTTTTTTCCTCAGGTGGCTCTAGAAACTCATCATTTGGCTTTTGATACACATGAACAGGTTTTGGAGGACTTTCCATTACTTGATTTTCCACTAATGTTTCATCTGATAGGGAAGGTTGCTCTGGGAATTCTCCTGTGTCATTCATATTCTCCTTAGGAATCTCTACATTTTTTGTAGTAAGCTCCTGTTCAATAGTTGAGTCAGCTTCCATCTCGGTAGTCGCTGAAATTTCGTTGGAACTCTCAATGTCGATTACTGTCTTTTCTAATGTCGAAACGCTAGACATCGTTGCTACTGGTGACATAGTAATGACTGATACACCCTCTGTTGTAGCATTGGCTGGTGCACTATTTTGAATAGAAACTTCATTTTCCTTCGTCGTTTGTGGTGCTGTTATATTGTTCATCTCTAACTCAGCAATCTCTGAAGTTAAAGATTGTTGATTTTCTTCTTTATTGGATGGTATTAATCGATGTTCTGCATCCAAATTAATAAGTTCAGAAGAAGACTCTTGCTCCTCTTGAGCTTCTTGAGTTTCCTGGGCTTCTTTAGCTTCCAGGGCTTCTTGAACTTCCTGGGCTTTTTGAGTTTCCTGGGCTTCTTGAACTTCTTGGGCTTCTTGAACTTCCTGGGCTTTTTGAGTTTCCTGGGCTTTTTGAGTTTCCTGGGCTTTTTGAACTTCCTGAGCTTCTTGAGTTTCCTGGGCTTCTTCAACAATTGTTAGAGTTGGCTTCGTATTTTTTAATTGCTGTTGGATTCTCCATTTCTCTTTATCTGTTTTTAACATTAATACATTAAAAGGAATTCCGCTTTTTTCCTGCTTCGCTTCCTCCACAGAGTTCTCTTCTAACACCTTTTGCTCATCATCTACATTCTTTGTCGGCTGGACTACTGTAACTTCTCCAATGTGGATGGTAGAATTCTCAATTTGCACTTGTTCCACAACTACTTCTTTTACATGAATTTTTGATTGATTCGCTGAAAGTTGTTCAACATTCAACTCTTGTTGAACTGCCTCTTTCACTTGGTCTTCGAATTCTACGGCAAAGGAGGTCGTTTGCAATACAGGTAATTCCGTGTTCGTTTCATTACTAGGCTGGTTCGTTTCATCTATAAATTTTTCATCAAAAGTAATCGGTTGCTTTGTTGTTTCTTCAATGGTTTCCTTGATTTCAAGCTGTTCAGGTTCATCTTTCTGAACTGAGCTAATAGGCTCTTTTTCTTCTAGTATATTTTCAATAGCCTCATTTGTTGTCGCTTCTTTTAAAGACGTAGATGCTGTAAGTATTTCAGACTCTTTCTTGTCGTGCTCTTCCTTCCGCTTCTCTAATAATTGCTCAATTGGGCTCGGCTTAGAAAAACCATAGACCGGTGACGGAACATCGCTTGGTACAAAACGCTTGTGATTTGTAGGTATGCTTTGTTCAACTGTCTTTTCTAGTGAATAATTAGTTTCTTTAGGGGTAATAGGTTGCTCATTTTGTGCATCTCGAAAAACGCGACTCGCTTTTGTACGATTATTCTGTTCATGCTGACTTCGTGTAACCGTCGTTCTACCAGTTCGCTTCGTACGATTGGCTAATAATTCTCGAATTCCTGAAATCTCAATATCATAAACACTTGAATCGACAATATGATTATTTAAATGCTTAGGCAGAGATAAATCTTCAATTTGCCCGTAATAAGCATCCTCCATTTGATTGAATGCTTCTTTTGATGGTGTTTGAGTTTGTGTTTGTGATGTTGATGGTGAAGCTGAAAACTCCTCATCCTCAATTAACGGAAAACGAAAAGTTTTTTGCTGTGATCCAGGAGCTTCTTTAAATGAATGTAGCTGCTCAGATTGTTCTTCTTCATAGTCTTCATAAAATTCTTCATATTCGTATTCATTGTCATCTTTATTTAAAAATTTATTCATTTGTTTTTTAATCCAATTCACATTGTTCACTCATTTCTCTGACACTTCATTTATAGCATTGTCTAATTCATTTCAAAAACTAATTCAATGTCTATAACAAAAAGCATACCATAAAAATGTGATAGAAACTTGCATTTAGAGGCTCATTCTAGACAAAAAAATCGTTATGTTACTAGCATATTAGTAGCATAACGATTTTAAGTATATTTTATCTAGTTGGCGTTTCAAACGCATTACCAATTACCGCATCTTCTGGTAATACTAAAATTCCTTTTTCAGAAGGTGCATTTGGTATTGCTAATTCTCGTGCTGAACATAACATGCCGTATGAATCAACACCTCGTAAATTACCTTCTTTAATAAGCATACCTGAAGGCATCACTGCACCGATTTTTGCCACGACAACTTTTTGACCAGCTTCAACATTAGGTGCACCACATACAATTTGTAATGTCTCTTCACCAACGTTTACAGAGCAAATGCTTAGTTTATCAGCATTTGGATGCTTGTCCTTAGTTTCTACATAACCTACAACAAATTTTGGGGAAAAATCTACATCAAGACTAATTTCAGCGCCATTTTTTTCAATAGCTGCCTCTAGCTGTGCAACTAATTCTGGAGTAACTTCAACTAGACCTTTTGCATCAGTTTGTATATAGCTACTGGCATTAAATAAATTAAATGCTTTAATTTCTCCTGTCTGTGCTTCCTTTAAAATAGCGAGATCGCCTGCACGTTCTACCTCTGTTTTCACGATTGATTCTGTTGCTAATTGTACTAGCAATACATCTCCTACATGCTCTTTGTTGTAAAATACATTCATTGTTTCTCTTGCTCCTTTTTAACTCTGTTTTTTGCTAATATAAAGATTGGTTCTAGCTCCCCATCTTCATAAATAAAAGATAATGACGTAATCGGTACGGTACCGACAGTGAAGAAATGCATCGTCATCTGCGCTAATACATCATACCCTGTTTCATTCCGAATATCACCTACTATTAATACATCCTGATGTGGCACAGATAACGTCATATCGCCTTCAATTTTAGTCTGCATGTCTTTTAAAAAGCTCTCATTTAAAATGCGACTTGCATCATAACCATCATTAGCATTAACAAAATAGAAAATATTCTCCGCAACTTCATCTTTCTTATAAACTGTTGGTAGTTGCTTGACAGAAAATCGTGCCATTTCACGAATTTGCTCTACTGTTAATTGTAGTACCTCTAACATGGATTCATCAATAAAACGATAAGTTTTTCCTAAATCAAGCGCATAAAAAATACGTGTTTCAGCTGTATGTTCAGTAGTGATGAATGCATGCCCCTCCTTTGAGGCTAGAGGGTAGGATGTAGCGCGAATAACTGGATAAATTTGTGTAGTAGCTTGGAATCCTTGTTCCATCTCTTGTTCCATTGCATTAAAGGTTTGCTCGATTGTATAAACAACTTCATCGATTGCAGCCCCTTGCTTGTCATTATATTTTGCTAAAATGCCTGGTAGAGATAGCTCCATCCCTTTACCAATTTTTTTATGGTTAAGGCGTAATTTATCATGCTTTTTATCAAATTCAAAATCAAACTTTTCCTCATTTAATTGTTGTTTTAATAGGGACACAAGTTGTTCGGATTTAATTTGTTTCACCTAGCTCACATCCTTTCTTTAAAATCAATTTTGCCTCTGCGTAATTGCAGCAGTCGCTTCGTTAGCACTACACTTTCGCGCAAATAAATTGGATGTGCGTACTTAGACTGAGCTCTTCTATTTCAGTAAATATTTGGTCATTCACAAAAAAAGCATTTAACTCATCAACTATAGAGGTAAGCGTCTTTTGTAAAATGCTGAATGAAGAGAAAACGGCTCACATGTTTGTGAACCGTTCTGTTCAAAACTATCCAATTACTTAATCTTAACCGAATGAACGATTTTCGTCATCTCATGTAAATTATCTTCAATATGTTTTGCTGGAGAAATGGTCGTCATTTTTACGCCACCGCTACTTACAATAAGCTCATATTCGTCGTCATTGTCAGTTTTTGAAACAGCTGAAAAACCGAAAATACCATCCTTTTCATACGTATTTTCTTCAATTATCTTTTTCGAACTATCCTCTTTTAATAAATTGTAATAGAGTTTACTATCTGCCGCTTCGCGATCATTGATGAAAAGAACATAACTCTCTTTTCCTTTAGTTACCAATATATTATATGCATCTGAACTGTCGTCAACTTTAAAGTTGGAAGGTAAGTATAATTCTACATCCCCGATACTATCTGTATGCTTCTCTGGCTCTTCTGCAAAAACAGTTTCTGTTGTTTTAAGTCCATTTTTAATTTGTTCATCAACAGATTGATTACAACCAGAAAGTCCCAACAGTAAAAGCATTAAGCCTACCGCTCGTAGCCATGTATGAGACATATTTCTCTTCCTTTCATTGCTAACTTTGTTCTATTGTAAAAAAATTCTTGTAAAGTTGCAACTTCACTGTTCCATTATCACTAATTAAAAGACATTACTCATGTGCTAATGTGAATAAATATTGACCAATCAGAAGCGAGACAATATGCTCAAACATCATCTGACGACTCACTAACCCTTGCGTAAAAATACCTACAGTCCCCGCACCTTGTCGAATATCTCGACGTTGTGTATATTGCTCCATCACAGGCCCAAGTTCCTTCCCAGCTCTTATTTCCCGGGCAATTTCTTCTGGTAATATAATTTGTGCACCAGCAGCTGTATAGGTTGTGCCATTTGCTACTGTAAGAGCTCCCCAGTTACATACGTACATAACACCATCAATTTCAGTTACTCCACCTTCTAGACCGAACGATAATTGTGCACCCGTCTCATCCATCGCATGTTTCGAACGGTTTATTGCTCCTAATCGTGTTTCTTCATGAGTCATCGGTTGATCAGATACTTTGGATACAGCCTTAACACAGGTGAAATTTGGTTTATCGAAATACTTTTTAGCTATAACTTCAACTGCCTCTGTTTTTGCTTTGTTTGTTGTACCAATAGCTATGTTCATTTTCTAATCCCTCTTTTCTTGCATAGAAAAAGACGCCCCTAAAGGCATCTTTTAACTTGTTTCAGCGGATGTTTTAATTTACACATTAGCGCGAATCGTTGCTAATGTCGAACGATCTGCTTTTTTCACTAGTTCCACAATTAAAGCCTTTGCAGCTGCATAGTCATCAATATGAATAATTGACGCTGACGTATGAATATAGCGTGAACAAATACCAATTACTGCACTAGGAACACCGTCATTTGCTGTGTGCACACGTCCTGCATCCGTACCACCTTGTGATACAAAATATTGATACGGTATATGATTCGATTCGGCAGTATCTAAGATGAACTCACGAATGCCTTTATGTGTAACCATCGTACGGTCAAGAATACGTAATAATGTTCCTTTGCCAAGCTGACCAAATTGATTTTTTTCTCCAGACATATCATTTGCAGGTGAAGCATCTAGAGCAAAAAATAAATCTGGTTTAATCATATTTGCGGACACTTGAGCACCACGGAGACCAACTTCTTCCATCACATTCGCACCTGAATATAAATGCGAGGCTAGCTTTTCATCCTTTACTTCTTTCATCAATTCAATTGCCAATCCACAGCCATAACGGTTATCCCAAGCTTTTGCCATAATTTTTTTTGGATTAGCCATTGGTGTAAATGGACAGACAGGGATAATCGATTGACCTGGACGAACGCCGAGTGCAATAGCATCTTCTTTATTGTCTGCACCAACATCTATTAGCATATTTTTAATATCCATCGGTTTAGAACGTTCTGTATCAGTTAATAAATGTGGCGGTATTGATGAAATGACACCAGGAATCGCACCATTTTTAGTAAATACTTCAACGCGTTGCGCTAGCATAACCTGATTCCACCAGCCACCTAATGTTTGAAAGCGGATCATCCCGTTGTCAGTAATAGAAGTAACCATAAATGCCACTTCATCCATATGACCAGCAACTAATATTTTTGGCGCATCAGCAACATCGCTATGCTTTACACCAAAAATCCCCCCTAAATTATCCTGAACGATTTCATCCGAGTACTTTTCTAACTCAGAACGCATGAACGCACGTACCGCATGTTCATTACCCGGCGCACCTGGTAATTCCGTTAATGTTTTAAATAATTGTAATGTTTCCTCATTCATGATGACTCTCTCCCCACGAAGTAGAATATTCTTCCTTGTTATTGTATCACATTTATCTTCATTCAGTAGAAGACTCCTTTCTCTGAAGGTGGTGCGATAAAATCCAAACACCTACTGAATGAAGGTAAAGCCTCTGGCAAATGTCACGGATTTTGAAAGGAATGAATTGTGCGGCACAATTCAAAATCCGGACTCAATTACGCCAAGGCAAAATTGATTTTTGAATTCGAAATATTGATACATTTCTTAAAAGCACTAATGTATGAACGTGCATTCACTCCGCATGCTATGTTAAAATAAAGCAATAGATAAAGGAGGAAAAAAGTATGAAATTACGCGATTTTTTAATAGGTGTTGCAACTGGTCTAGCTGCCGCAGTCATTGTTAAAGAAGCAAGTGAAAAGGTTTCTCCATATGTACCTGCAGGACAAGTACTAGAAAACATAAAAAAGGAATTTAAAAAGGATTCACCGATTGACGGTTCTTGGATTTTTATGAAAACAGATAATTTCACAAATGGCATTATGACAATCCCAGTATACCGTGGAGGTATCTCACGTATACATGAGGGCGAAATGCAAACATTTGAATTTGCTGCTGACGCTCGTTCAGGTGTAGTAGTCGAGCTAACAGAAGTATAACCTTACTCAGCGATACGCGATTAAAATAATTGAACCCTACAAAGTGGCTGGGTCAAAACTGGTCAAAACCTTAAAAAGCGTGAGAAATCAATTTAGAAACGTTGATTTCTCGCGCTTTTTTGATGTTAAATTTTTCCGCAAATTATCAGTGCGGTCAGATAGTGTTTCATGAAGGTAGATGTCGATATTTTTCAAAAGTTGGTCGATAAATCGATAAAGTTGGGTGATAAATTAAAAAAGTTGGTCGATAAACCTCAAAACTGACGCTCTTTAAAGAAAATCACACTATTTGCTCTCATGGAACATTAACAGAGAAATAGGGCAAAGAAAATAGAATAACTTGGTCAAACATAAAAAAGAGAAATCGAACAGCATCGATTTCTCTTTTTTCTTTACTATCAGCTAGTAATGTCCAAGCTTCTTTGTTTACTCAGACAAACCTTTATTATTAAAGTATTTTTTATATTTTCGATAATAATTTAAATTATTTAACGTTAGCTTCACCCAACGTTTTGCATTCATATCTTGATTAAAGTAAAGAGAGTTTGTATAGCGCCCTTCACGAATTAACTTTTTCGCTTCAAGTTTAAGCTTTTCATTTGAGGCATATTTGAATAATACACCCTTAGGAATGATCATCCATAAATGCTTATCCTGAACATAAGTTACATCCTGTTCAATATTTAACATATGGTCATCAGCTACATACTTCATTAAATTATGACCACTCGCTGTTACATAATAGCTTGAACGACCATTACGTAAGTTAATTTCAAACAACTTATACTTTTTATCACGCATATCGTATTTCATATCAAAGTTAGCAAAGCCTGTATAACCGATATCCTCTAAAAAGAAGCGTACTTGATCCATTAATTCTTTATCGTATGTTGTAACAATTGCTGCATAACTACCGATTCCTTCAGGTGAATGCTCTTCTAAGATTGGGTTTCCTAGACACATTAGCTTCACTTTGCCGTCTTTCCCTACATAGGCATTTAATACACGCATATATGAATCGTCACCTGGGATGAATTCTTGAATAATCATTGTGTCCTGATAAGTTGAGCTATAGATTGCTTTTAAAATAGCTGTTTTTTCCGCTTCATCATGTGCAACGAATACTTTTTTCTTACCTGGGAATGAACATGCCCAGTATTCCACCGAGTTCGATGCCTTTAAAATAATTGGATATTCAAAAGGTGGGGTAAAGTTTTCGTAATTGTCTGCTTTCACAGTCGTCGTACCCGGATATTTAAAATCGTACTTATCACACATTTTATAGAAATTTTCTTTTAATAAGATTTCATCCATTAATGATTCATCAATATACGGTACTGTAAAATGCTCCTGCAATGCTGGCTTATTTTTGATAATAAGCTTTGCATAATCATCGCCACAAGCTAACAACAGTAGTTTTTTATTAGAATATTTTTTTGCTATTTCTGCAAGTGCAGGTGCAAATACATCCTGTTCATTTAAGCGATCAATCTCTTGGAAATTTATGATATGGCTGTCTTGCGTTGCCGTTAAATGTGAACGCCCTAATACAAGTGGTTTAATACCATATGCCTCGTAAAAAGCACGTGCCATACCATATGCATTCATATCTGATCCTAGTAATACTGGTAAAAATGGTTGCTCAGTTGCCATGTATATTTCAACTCTCTTTTGTGTTTTAGTATAGATTTTAGTGTATCATACTTTCCAAGATGTTCACGAAAAAAGTGTCAAAAAAATGGAGTATAGACAATTAGGCTCATCATCATAACGTGAAGTTGATTTCCGTTCCGGCTGAGCGCTTTGTAGCTGCCGCTTCGCTTTCGCTACAGATAAAACAATTGCCGCTGACGCTTCGCTTTCGCACAGAAAACATTTGTTGCTGACGCTTCGCTTTCGCTACAGAAAACATTTGCCGCTGACGCTTCGCTTTCGCACAGATAAAACAATTGTCGCTGTCGCTTTGCTTTCTCGCAGATAAAACATTTGTTGCTGTCGCTACGCTTTCGCTACAGAAAACATTTGCCGCTGCCGCTTCGCTTTCGCACAGATAAAACAATTGTCGCTGTCGCTTTGCTTTCTCGCAGATAAAACATTTGTTGCTGTCGCTACGCTTTCGCACAGATAAAACAATTGCTTTAATATATGAAAACATAGTAAAAAACGTGCGAACACAATAGGTTCACACGTTTTTTGTTTAGAATGTAATAACAGCTTGTCTGCTACGTTCTAATTTATCTTCAATTTCTTTACCTGTTTCATCCCATTTAATCATGCGGTAATACGCGTCATGGTAGAAGATAAAACCGTAGCCATTCGCAAGTGCTTCTTTCATTATACGTTCCTTGGCAAAGACACTTGTCATTGGATAGTCGTCATACGCTAAAACCCATAATGGATTTTGATGGGCATGTGTTGGCATAATATCTGCCATATGCAATAATACCTCGCCATTTTGAGTTAATTTTATAATGGCATGTCCATCACTATGACCACCAGTATGAATCATTTCAATACCAGGTGCTACCTCTAACGTACCTTCATACGTTTCTATTAAATGTTGAACGGGTTCCCAGTTTTCTTTCCAATACGTATTTTTGGAGCGAATATTTGGCTCACGCATTTCGTCCCATTCGATTTTCGTCACAAAGATTTTTGCATTTGGGAATGTTGGTATAAGTTTATCACCCTCCCATTGCGTTAAACCTCCAGCATGGTCAAAATGTAAATGCGTCATTAATACTACATCAATATCAGCTGCAGTTAATCCTAACTCCTGTAAGCTAGCCGCTAATGTAGATTCTTCAGTAACACCAAAGTTACGTAACTGTTTTTCATTTAATTTGTTAAAGCCAACACCCGTATCAATCAAATAGTTTTTACCTTCATATTGAATTAAAATTGGCTCAGTCGGTAACTCGATTTGATTTTTTTCGTTTACCGGATATTTACGTGACCAAAGTGGTCTAGGTACAACGCCAAACATAGCACCGCCATCAAGGCAAGTGACACCCCCGTTTAGCCATGATAATGACATTTTGTGAAACTGTAACTTATCCATCCATTCTCCCCCTATTTAGTAATGAATTGCGATTCGAGACGATAAATTGGCTGTCCTTTAGCAGAGAATTTCTGCTCATATTCAGTCATAACATTATCCTCAGGCATATTTGCATGTAAGTCGAGTGATACATACTTAAGTAACATACCGTATTCAGACATACTAGTTAACGAATACTCAAACAAACCACGGTTGTCCGTTTTAAAATGGATTTCCCCCTTATCCACCAAAATCGACTCATATAATTTCAAAAAATCCCCGTGCGTTAAACGTCGCTTAGCATGACGCGTTTTCGGCCAAGGATCTGAGAAATTCAGATACACACGATTAACATCATTTTTCCCAAAATATTTATATAAATCTGCGCCATTTACTTTTAATAATCGTAAATTCGCTGGAGATTTAGCCTCTAAAATTTTTTCCAATGCACAAACAATTACACTATCATAAAGTTCAATGCCAATATAATTTATATCCGGATTTTGTAAAGCCATACCTGTGACAAATTGACCTTTCCCAGTACCTACTTCAATATGTATTGGGTTTTCATTTCCGAAAACAGCCTGCCAATTTCCTTTAAAGTCTTCAGGGTTTGGAACAATCACCTCTGGATGATTCGTAATCATTTCCTCCGCCCAAGGCTTATTTCTTAATCTCAATTTTTTTCCTCATTTCTTTCTTGTAAAATTATTGATTTTTTATAGTATAACTTATTACTATAAAATTCGCATGAAATTATTGCGAAATGATATTTTTTGACTCATCACTATAAGATTGCCGTTCCGCGTCTAACCTTCGCTCCAATCAACTTCCATATACAGGATATACGATTGAACAAATGTCATCCCAACTTTTGGTTTTTAATGGTCCTCTGATATGACCTGCCACACATCACGTTGGACTGTACAGTGAATTCTCGTCCCCTGTCTAATTTCTCCAATATAGTTTCCATCTGTATGACAGTCAACGTCATTTGTGTGCATAATAATGTCGAATTGATTACCTTGCAAAAAAGTGATCTCTTTAAACTTTGTATGTTTTTCAAAAAACACTGTGACAAATACAAGGAGTAATTTGAGACGTGAAATACCGTGAACGATTGTTAGTTCGATTTGTCCATCATCAGGTTTCGAGGAAGGCGAAATTTTCATACCTCCTCCGAAATAAGGATGATTGCTCATCGCAACAAACCATGCCTGATGAAATTGCCACTCTTGATCGTTTGTACGAATGGTTACATCAAAACGTTCAAAGCTAAATAGTCCTCTTATAACAGCCACAGCATAGGATAACTTGCCGAGCCCTATTTTATTGAGGTAAAACTTTAAACGGGATTTATTAATGTGCTTTGTAGCAAATGCATCAAAGCCTACACCTGCATTATTAACAAATATTTCGTGTTGGCATGCCCCGAGATGAAGAGCTCCGACATCCATCGTTTTATTGGCCATTTCCGTCTGCAAATAGGTTTCGATTTGTCCTACATTTTGAAATGTAGTAAAATACCGTGCGAAATCATTCCCAGAGCCAGCACGCACTACACCAATAACGATAAATTCATTATGTAACACACCACTAACGACCTCATGTATTGTGCCGTCACCGCCAACTATAACAATTAATTTTTTTGTTTGTGTATCTTCCGCCCATTTTTTCGCAAGTTCCTGTCCATGTCCTTCATATTCTGTAAAGGCAACCTGATAGTTGATTGTTAGATGCTGTTGAAGGTGATGCCAAACTTTCTTACCTTTTCCATGCCCCGCTGCTTCATTTACAATAAATAATACTTGCATTCATTATTCCTCAGCCAGTTGAGAAGGTTTCCGCCAAATATCCCTATTAAAGGATGTTGTTTGTACAGTGTTTAAAATCGTTTGGGCAGCACGAATTTGCATATGCTTCATTGGAGAGGATACTTTCTTTAATTGCTCCATCCATTCTAAGTAATTTCGACGATCAACAAATTGAATTCCATAAGGTGACCCCGGATAATCGAAATAGCCATTTCGTGTTAAAACAATTTTTCGAATTGGCATACTTATCTCATCCTGCTTAAATAATTGAGTTAATACAGATTCCATACGATTTAAATTGATCATTGGATTAAGGACTTTTGAATCCTTCGTCCCTACCTTTTTTATCCAGAAACGATCACTACCGCCCACATAAACCGCTTGATTTTCCGCTTCTAGCACTGTTATACAAATACATTCTGTTGGTGACATTAGTACAACATCAAGCTCTATAGGTGCTTTTCTGATTTGTAAAATAGGGTAATAAAAAAGTAAATAATTATCCGGTAGTTTTTGCAATAAATTTCGTAACAAAGGATCACGCATAAAACGAGGATCTACATACGACTTTTCACGTAGTGTTGAACTTGCCCATTTCATTTGAAACTGGAAAAATTGATCGATAAACATTCGCTTTAATTCATGAATAGATTGCGGTGCATAGACAATTTTCGGTTCAAATGTTAAGGTCGTTTCTTCTTCTGGAATGCTATCTTCATCACTCACAAGTTCATTCGTTATTTCTATCTGTTCAACGTCCTCATTATCTTCCTTCTGACGACCCGCAAATAATTTTTTGAATAAAGAAAATCGCTCCTTCTCTTCGAAAGAATGATTTTCTGAATCATTGTCGGCATGTTGCCACTCAGTAATTTCTTCCCCTAATTCCCACTGTCGCTTAACACGCTCCCATTGACTTTGCTTTAAGCGTACAAATTGTGTTGGATATCTTGCTAAATCAATTTGATAGCGTGAGATATAATCCTGTAATTTCACCAATTGTGCCATTTTAAGGTCACTCCAATCTTACTTGCCCTATCTCTAATTTGCTAATTTTACTACTAAGAGCAAATTATTCGTAGTATCTATTTGCATTCATTACATCGACACTTACTCTTTATTTTTAAATTTCTATAGTAATATCTATAACTGTAGTCATCCTTTTATTTTACATGACGTTCCAGGAGAAAACATCCATAATTTGTTCTATAGAAAAAGAGAACTACCCTAGTAGCCTTGGATAAAACCAAGTTAGGGTAGCTCTCTTGAAAGAGTAACTTAATTAGCATTAATGGAAAGCGGTAATTTCGCCTCGAATGCTTGCTGTAATTTACGAGTCCATTCACCTGGAACTCCAGTACCAATTTTGTTATCATCAACATCGATCACAGGTGTTACTTCAGAAGATACAGATGACACAATTACTTCATCCATCGTTAATAAATCAGCCTTTGTCATCGGTTCTTCAATAACAGATAGATTAATTTCCTCAGCACATTTTAAAATAACTTGACGTGTAATACCGTTTAAAATGAAGTTATTAGCAGGATGTGTATAAAGCTTACCATCTTTAATGCCATAAACATTCGCTGATGAACATTCTGTTACGATATCTCCACGATGTAAAATAGCTTCATAGCAACCTTTTTCAGACGCTTCTTGCTTTGCCAGTACAGCACCTAGTAAATTTAAAGATTTAATATCACAACGTAACCAGCGGATATCCTCTACAAAAGTAGCTTTAACACCTTTTTCATAATTTTCATATGAACGCTCGCCAACTTTAACATTCCCTGTTAATACAGCTGGTACACTTGCGTCTGGAAAAATATGATTGCGAGAAGTTGTACCACGTGTGATTTGGAAGTAAACATGGCCTGTTTCCAAGTTATTTTTTTCAATAAGTTCATGTAATAATTTGTGTAATACGTCTTTAGTATACGGAATGACAAGACGAATTTTATCAGCACTCGCATAGAAACGATCAATGTGTTCTTGTGCTGTGAACATATTTCCATTATAAACTTTAATTACTTCATAAATGCCGTCACCAAATTGGTAACCTCTGTCTTCTGGAGATACTGCAATAGATCCTTCTTCAACGATTTGATCATTCCATAATGAATATGCCATGTTACGTTCATCCTTTTCATATTTAAATTATTTCTTTCCTGCAAGTTCAACAATTGCTTCAGCGTAAATAGCTGCTGCTTTTATGAGATTTTCAATAACGACAAACTCATCTGCACGATGCGCAACGTCAGGTTCACCTGGGAACAACATACCAAATGCCACACCTTTTTTCATCACACGTGCATACGTACCACCACCGGTAGAAAGTAAAGGCGTTTCATAGTCCCCTGTTTGACGTCTATAAATATCTGCTAAAGTCTGAATGAATGCATCATCCTCACTTACATAATGAGGCTTTGAGTCATCTTGAATATCCAATGAAAATCCTTTTGCCACAGCTAAACGTTGTGCTTCCGTGATTTTTTCATCAAAAGGATATGTGACAGAATAACGCATACTAATGACCATGCTACCGCCATTAGCCACATCATAGCTAACAATACCTGGATTTAATGTAGTCTTACCTGACATTTCGTCCTCAAATTGTAAATTAAGCTTGTTGCCATAATGATCTTGATAAAAAACATCTGCGATAAAGTCGACAAATTGTTTACTTGCCTCTGTCGTCATCTCTTGTTGTAAAAATGCTGCAAGATAAACAGCTGCATTGACACCTTTTTCAGGCTCCATTGCATGAGCTGACTTACCTTTGATAGTTATTATATAGCGAGAACCCTCGATTAATAAAGAGCCTTCTAGCTGATTTTCGCTTAAAAATGTGTGAAAATTCTGTTCGAATTGTGGAGAAACAAACTGCACTGTCGCTTTCGCAAAATCAGGTACCATATTTGGTCGCTTTCCAGCATTAAATAGTAATAGCTGTTCTTTCGAAGAATCACCTGTTTTATGTTGAGAGAACACTAGCTCTGCAATGCCTTTTTCAGCATTAATGAGCGGGAAATCCGCATCCGGTGCAAATCCAATAGCCGGCATTTCCTCATGTTTAAAATAGTGGTCGACACAGCGGAAGCCTGTTTCTTCATCCGTACCGATGATCATACGCACTCTTTTATTGAACTCAATACCAGCATCTTTGACAAGTTTCATGGCCATCCATGCTGCAATTGTTGGTCCTTTATCATCTATTGCGCCACGAGCAAATAGCTTACCATCTGCTATAGTGCCGCTAAAGGGTGGGTATGTCCAATTTTTTTCATCACCAGCTGGTACTACGTCAACATGACATAAAATACCTAATAACTCTTCACCCTCACCCATTTGTATGTGACCTGCATAATTATCAACATTTTTTGTTTGCAGTCCTTCAGCATGGCCTTTTGCTAATAACCATTCAAGAGCCTTTAATGGACCGTTACCAAAAGGTACTTCAGTAGTGATTGTATTCTCATCGAGAACACTATTAATTTGCACAAGCTCCTGTAAATCTTGTATCAATTCATCTTGCCTTTCTTTTGCAGCTTGTAACCAATCCATACGATGTACCTCCTCTAAAGTATTAACATTATTCTACTCTTTACACCATAAATTACAATCATCTTTATGACAACTATTTTCGCAATTAACTCAAACACTACCATATATAGAATATTCTTCATTTTCCCTCACAAAATACAGTTTAATTTTTTGTGTAAATTGTAAATTTCACTTGCATTCACTAGAAAATCAACTAGTTTTTCTATATAATGAAGTTATCAGAATTATTGTTCTGAATATAAAATTAGAAAAGGGGATGTCTAAGGCAGCTACTTATCAGCCTAAGTGCACTCCGCACATATTGTCGTCCGCTAGTCTTTGCCAAGAGAAATAAGATGAAGGAGTGGTTCATTTATGAAACCAACTACTGATCGAATGCTTAATCGTATTAAAGACGTGTACATGTTTATTTTAGACAAAGGAACCGTGTCTACACAGGATTTAGTCGAAGAGTTTAGTATCACTCCTCGCACTGTTCAAAGAGATTTGAACGTGTTAGCCTTTAACGATTTGGTGATGAGTCCAAGTCGAGGCAAATGGACAACGACGAAGAAAAAAGTAAAATTGACGTCTTAGTTTTTACGTTTAATACGTAAAGCATTTTGTATGGGAAAAGAATGACCTTTCGTCGTGGTCATTCTTTTTTTGTTTACTATTATTTGTTGATCCCCCCACCATTTATTAAAACGCTAAGTATATACCTCTAAAAAACTGTTCATTACTTTAAGTTGATCTTCGTTCCGGCTAGGCAACTCCTTGGGGATCAGCGATAGAGGAACGAAGGCTAAAAGCATCACATCCTGTGATAACGCCTTCGCACCAACATTCTTTTGGCCCAAGCGGCACATCGGACGCCCTCAGGAAGCTTTGCTCTGTGCGAATGTGTAGCGGCAACAACAATTGTTTTATCTGTGCGAAAGCGAAGCGGCAGCAACAAATGTTTTATCTGTGCGAAAGCGAAGCGGCAGCAACAATTGTTTTCTGTGCGAAAGCGTAGCGACAGCAATAAATGTTTTATCTGTGCGAAAGCGAAGCGGCAGCAACAACAAATGTTTTCTGTAGCGGAAGCGAAGCGGCAGCAACGTGGTTTTCGTCTATGCGAAAGCGAAGCGACAGCAACACTAAAGCGCCCAGTCGGAACGGAAATCAACCACTCATTATGGTAATGAACCCTATTATGTAAAGCATTTCTCCCCTATATTTATAAGAATTACTTGCATTTTTATTAATATCTCGTTTTTCAGTATATCCCCAATTATTTTTTGACTATTTACAATTGCATAACAATCCTTTAAAATCTAAACATTCTACATTTTGGAAGGAGGATTTTCTATGCAACTAGCCAAAATGTTTCATCCACTCGTTTGGATTATTTTAGGCGGAACTATTTTCACACGCATTGCAAGTTTTATGGCGATGCCCTTTCTAGCAATTTATCTACATAATGAAATTGAAGCCTCCCCTTTACAAATAGGATTGACAATTGGTATTGCACCGCTAATCTCTACTGTAGGAGGGTTCATAGGTGGTTATTTAACAGACCGATTTGGTAGGAAAAGCGTCATTTTGCTTACTATTATTGTTTGGAGCATTGTGTTCTTTGGCTTTGCAACAGCACAAACTGTTTGGTTCTTCGTTGCACTAAACGCCTTGAATGGCTTATGTCGTTCCTTCTTCGAACCTTCAACCCAAGCATTAATGATTGATTTTACTCCCGCTGACAAACGAAAAAGATTGTTTTCATTGCGCTATACAGCCATTAATATAGCAGCGGTTATCGGCCCCGTTATTGGTGTTTATATTTCTCAATTATCCAGCCCAAGTATTCCTTTTATACTGACAGGAACTATGTATATTATTTATGCTGTATTTTTATTTTTCGTTTTGAATCACTATGAAATGCAACAACAAAAAGCTTCAACACAAACAAAAATAATGCAAACCTTCACAATACTATTAACAAATCGTGTACTACTAAGTTTTATTTTTGGTGCCATTTTAATAAATATTGGCTACTCTCAATTTGATTCAACACTGCCACAAATCATTGAGCTTAAAATTGAAGATGGTACTAAGCTTTATTCTCTCTTAATCTCACTAAATGCAGCAGTTGTATTATTACTACAATTACCGATTAGTATTCTTTCAGAACGTTTTTCATCTTCAGTTACTCTATTAGTAGGAATCTTGTTTTTGGCGTTTGGTCTTTTATTATTCGGCTTCTCAAATAATTATCCGCTGTATATTATCGCTATGATTATTTTTACGATTGGTGAAATTTTCGCCTTTCCAACTATGAGTATCATGATTGATGAAATTGCACCTGATACACAAAAGGCAACTTATTTAGGGGCAGCCCAATTTAAAAATTTCGGGGGCTTTATTGGGCCAATTATCGGTGGGTGGCTATTATCACATTATATGAATGCACTGTTTGCAGTCATTGCTGTTATTGTTTTATGCAGCTGTATTTTTTATAGATCAAAACTCAAGCTTCAACAGTAATTAGACTTCAGACAAAAAATCGCTCCATTTCTTTTAGCGAACCTTAAGTATATGAAATACTTACTTGGACTCACTTATAGTAATGGAGCGAATGATTATTAATTTCGTCTTGGCGTAATTACGTCCAGAGGCGTTATCTTTATTTATCAGCAGCAACTTCTTCATAACTAGAATATTGATCTTTACCAGCATTTTTCGATTGATATAATGCCTTATCTGCACGCTCAAATAAGCTTCTTTCCGTCTCATCTGAATGAATGCAAATGGTACCACCCATACTAACCGAAAGTACAGACCATCTATCAATAGTGACTTTATCTTCATCCTTCAAGTGGTGTATTTTCTCCAAAATAGAATTCGCTAATTGCTGCATAGCTTCATGCTTCGTGTCATATAAAACAATTGCAAATTCATCCCCACCAAACCTTACAACAAAGCCTTGACCTCTCACTTCTTGTTTTAAAATTTTTGCTGTTTCAATGAGGATTTTATCCCCTTCACTATGTCCAAATCGATCATTTACTTGTTTAAAATTATCTAAATCTAACAACAATAAACCAGGTTGATTCAACTTCCTTTTCCTTAATAAGTTGTCCATTTTTCTAATATAAGTAGCACGATTATAAACATTTGTTAATGGATCGTATGTTGCAAGATGAATCGTTTTAGAAAGGAGTTTATTGATGACTAATAGCATAATAAAAGAAGTTACTAAGGCAATACAAAGCAATATCCGAAACTGCTTTGTATTTTTATCTAGTGCCTTTAGTTCTGTAAAGTTCCCATATTTCACATATACAACCCTTTTTGAAGATTCCCCTCGAATCGCTTCGGCTTCATATGGTAAAAAACGATACTTTTCGATATAGCCATCTTTAAACTCTTTTTGAAATTCCGTTGGCTTCATCGTGTTTTTTGCTAGTTCAAAATGCTCTTGAAATTTTTTCGATTGATCTTTCACAGTTATTTTACTGGATTTAGAATCATCAAAGAAAACGCCTCCCGCATTTATCGTTTGTACTTCTATCAAATCAGCATATTTATCAATTAAATATTCAGAAGTTTTGTCAAAGTTAAAGGTTTGGAATACAGGATCATCAAGTAAGTCTATACCTAGCTCAAACAAATATTTGTTGTCCGGTGTTCCTAAATAGCCAAATTTTCGATATCCCCCGGTGGTCGTCGAAATATCTATGCCATCACTGTAGAATTCCCCGCTTGCTCGACGTTCATCAAGTAAAGAAGAAAAACGTTTGCAACAATTGGAAAAATTTAACCCTTTATCTTTTTTAAAAGTTGTATAAATTACGGTATTTGATTGATCGAGTATGTACACATCCATACCATGCTCGTTTTTAATCTTTTGCAAATCCCACGTCGCTACATCTGGATTTTCTTCATAATATGTAGTAAGTTCCCTTAATACTTCTTCCATTTTTATAGAGATATTTTTATCAAAATAATAATGTGCATTATCTACAGCTTGCATATCTGTCAGAATATGATTTTCAATTAACGTTCTATTCACGGCTTCTTGTTCTTCTATATCTGCTACTAGTATTTGCCTGTTGACATAAGAAATTACAGCAACCAGAACTAATGCAAAGGCAATTAAAGATATGAATAATTTAATTCTCAGGTTTTTCATTAATATGTCCTCTACTCATTTTCACCATCATTTTTTCTGAAACATTTAGAGATTTATTAGTACCATAGACTAAATAACGATTCTTAAAAGATATATCATATTATACATTTACTAGTATAAGTATGTATATAAAAAATACCTCGATACTAATCGTCGTTAGCATCGAGGTATTCTTTAATCTCTATTTTGTAAGCATGCTAGTTCTTCAGCCGTTAACTCTCGATATTTACCTAATGCTAGCTTGTCATCTAGCTTTAAGTTACCCATCGACAGCCTTTTTAAATATGTTACACGTTTACCTACTGCCTCAAACATACGCTTCACCTGATGAAACTTACCTTCTTGGATCGTTAACTCAATTTCGGATTGCTGAGCAGATTTTAATATGATGAGTTCTCCTGGTTTTGTTACATAACCATCGTCTAGCTCAACACCTTGAGCAAATTTCTCACAGTCTTCCTCCGTGACAATTCCTTCTATTTGAGCATAATAGACCTTTGGCACATGTTTTTTAGGAGACAATAAATTATGCGCTAACGTGCCGTCATTTGTTAACAGCAATAATCCTTCTGTATCTTTATCTAAGCGACCTACCGGGAAAGGTTGGAAATGTTGATGTAAAGGCTCTAACAAATCGATGACGGTCTCATCTCGCAAATCTTCTGTTGCAGAAATAACTCCAGGAGGCTTATTCATCATAAAGTATACAAATTCTGTATAAATAACACGTTCACCAAAAACGGAGACATCCTGCTTTTCAGGGTCAACATGCAATGCAGAATCCTTCACATATGCGCCATCTACTGTCACTGCTTTTTGCTTTAGAAGCTGCTTAACTTCCTTGCGTGAACCGTAGCCCATATTCGCCAGTAATTTATCTAATCGCATAATACCTCCTATTTAATTCCCAGTTTGTTCGTAATTCTTGTCAATCGTTCACCAAGAAGTTTTTGTGCTAAGCCTAAGCGTAAAGATAAATAGCCATATACTGCTACACCTACTCCAGCACAAATAACAGAATAAACTAATGCAGAGAATTTACCATCTACTGGTCCCATCATTAACTCTAAAAGTTTATGAACGATTAGTACGCTTACCGCCATTGCCATCGTCAAACAAGAAATAAGCAATACACGTCGTATAACCATTTCTGATCTGTAGTTTAGTGTATGACGGAGCACAAGAACATTAATGATAATTGACACACTATAGCCAATAGCTGTAGCAAGAAGCGCACCATCCGCCTCCATCCAACGAATTAAAGGAATGTTAATGGCTAGCTTTACTAAAATTCCAGATAATAAGCTGAGAACAATCCACTTTTGGAAATCAATGCCCTGTAAAAGAGCTGCTGTCACTTGGAACAATGCAAATAAAATAGCAACAGGTGCGTAATGGGCTAAAATCGTAGCCCCCATCTCACTTTCAGAATAGAGCATATAGTATATTTCATTTGATAACAACGAAATTCCAACTACTGCTGGCAATGTAATAAAAATCAACATTTGATATGTCTTATCCATTGCATGTCGTAACGATAAATATTCACCTTGCGTATAGTATTTTGTAATCGTCGGTACTAGCGCCATTGAAAAACCTGTAGCTAGCATTACTGGAATAATGACAACCTTATGTGTTGTAAAGTTAATCATTGATAAATACTTATCCGTTACTTCCGCTAATCCTATTGATGTCATAGCTCCATTAAATGTGAGCATATCGACTAATTGGAATAATGGATTAGCAACGCCTACAAATACCATTGGAATTGAATACGTAATTACTTCTTTATATATGTTGGACATTGGTAGCTGCGTAGACGTAACGCTTTGACTGCGCAGTAAATCAAATTCAGGCTGATATTTTTTCCAATAGTAATAGAGTACCAACAATCCACCAATTGCCCCGATAAAGGCAGCAAATACTGCAAAGGAAATAGCTGTTGATGGTTTCCCATTGAAAACTACTACAACTAGGAATGAACCACCCAATAACACAACAATACGAACAATTTGCTCTACTAACTGCGAAATTGCTGTAGGCTCCATTTTATCATAGCCTTGGAAAAACCCACGCCAAAGACTCATAAATGGCACGACAATTAATGCAAAGCTGACCCAGCGCATAACTGAGGCAATTTGCTCTACCGTAAATGCCTGGTCATCACTTTTAATAACAAGACCCGCGATTGGCGTCGCTAATAAAAAGAGAATAAGAAATGCAGCAAAACCCGTTATCAACATAATAAGTATGCCTGACTTCATAAGTTTGCGGCCTGATTGGTAATCACCGATTGCATTGTATTTAGAAACAAACTTGGATACAGCAATTGGCGCACCTGAGATGGCTATTGCCAGCATAATCGAATAAGGGATGTATGCATATTGATAGAGCGCGACATTTTCCTCACCCACAATTGCATAAAACGGAAAAATATAAATTAATCCGAGCACCTTCGATAAAAACATCCCCATTGTTAATATCGCAGTACCTTTCATTAAATTGGACATCGTACCCATCCATTCATCGTAAAATCAAGATTTTCATTATCATAACACTTAGAAAAAGACTTATAAAATAATTGCTGTAAAGACACTTGCTTCGGTAGCACCCTATCTATATGTTCTTCGGATAAAGCAGAGTGGGACGTTTTACAAAGTATTCGAGGTTTAAATTTGCTTTCTGAGCAACTTTGCGGATACCTGAACGGTTTCACCTGCTACCCGAAGCACTTTTACTGGATACCTGAGCGGTTTCATTTGCAAACGCTGTCACACAGACAATAGCTGTCTCTTATTAACAAAATTTTACTGACCAACAATATTCAGTAAAATAACATGAAAGCATAGCATAGCAAAATATTAAATAAGTAAACCAACTGTTATCTTAACATATTTATAAGAAAACAGACGCATAAATACATTAAAAGTTCTAGAAAAATACAGTTCAATCAAAAAAAATATCGGCTGTGTTCTCCTTATGGAAAGTAGAAGGCTTAAAATAATCGGTGGAGATTTAGAAAACCTCCACCGATTAAAGTTACTTCTCTATTACATGTCTACAAAAAATTGTTTATACCATACTAAGAACACATAAGCTGTCCAAATATAACGTCCACGATTCGCATTTCCTTCATAGTGCTCATCTAGATAGCCTACTAATTGCTTAGTATCAAAGAATTCATTGGCAAAATCAGTTGTAAACATTTCTTTTACCATCTTGTAATACTTTTCTTCACGTAGCCAGTGACGAATTGGCACTGGGAAACCAAGCTTTGGACGTTTTGCCCATTCTTCAGGTAATTCCTTATGTGCAGCTTGACGAAGAACATATTTCGTATCAATATCATTTACGCGATATCTTGATGGAATGTTTTTCGCTAATTCCATCACTTCTTTATCTAAAAACGGTACACGTAATTCAATAGAATGAGCCATACTCATTTTATCTGCTTTTAATAAAATATCGCCTGGCATCCAAAGATTTAAATCAAGATACTGCATTTTAGTAACATCATCATCACCTGGTACTTCATCGTAAATACGTTTTGTAATCGATTTTACAGATGGACCATTTTTATAGTCTGGCTTTAAGACATTTAATGCATCTTCTTCATCCCATACAACCGCTTCCCCAATAAAGCGTTCTTCTACCGTTTGACCACCTTTAACAAGGAAGTGCGTGTACTGATTTTTAGGTAATGCCTCTGCAATACCACGTAATGCCTTACGGATCCCAAATGGAACTTTCTCATATTTTTGCATTTTGCCAGAGTTTTGATACCATGAGTAGCCACCAAAGATTTCATCCGCACCTTCACCTGAAAGTACAACTGTTACATCCTTCGATGCTAACTCAGAAAGGAAGTAAAGTGGTACAGAAGATGGATTCGATTGCGGCTCGTCCATATGCCACTGAATTTTTGGTAATGCTTCAAAACACTCATCTGCAGAAATATATTTACGCTCATTTTGAATATTTAATGTATCTGATAAATCTTTTGCTAAGTTTGTTTCATTAAACATATCTTCGTAGTCAGAGAAGCCGACAGAGAAGGATTTATCAGGGCGTAATAACGATGTAATATAACTTGAATCAATACCACCTGATAAGAAAGAACCAACCTTTACATCACTTATTTGATGCGCATCAACTGATTCACTTACTGTCGTACGAATGTCTTCTACATATTTTTCAATAGGAGCTTCTTTCGCATGGAATTTTTTATCCCAATACTGCACAATTTTCTTTTTACCATTTTGAATAAGCATATAGTGTGCTGGTTGTAATTTGTACACACCTTTAAAGAACGTTTCGTCCATTGAAGAATATTGGAACGTTAAATAAGGACGCAGTGCATTTTTATTTAATTCTTTAATAAATGATGGGTGCGGTAAAAATGATTTAATTTCTGAACCGAAAATAAAAGTACCATCCGTTGTATTTTCTGTGTAATACAGTGGCTTAATACCAAACCCATCACGAGCGATGAATTGTAAGTCATTCTTCTTATCCCAAATACAGAATGCGAACATTCCGCGAAGCTTTTTGACAAACTCTACTCCGTATTCAACATAACCATAAATAATAACTTCACTATCAGAGTGTGTTTTAAAGTTGTGACCTTTTGCAATCAAATCAGCACGTAACTCTTGGAAATTAAAAATTTCTCCATTAAATACGAGAACGATGTTACCATCCGCACTGTATAACGGTTGATTTGCCACGTCTGATAAGTCGATAATACTTAATCGACGGAATCCTAAAGTTACTTTATCATCACTGTGAATCCCACCGCTGTCTGGTCCACGGTGAATAATTGTATTCATCATATTTTCAATCGTTTGATGATGATCAATCACATTTGTTCCATTAATATAGCCTATAAATCCGCACATTCTATTTTTCACCTCATAATTTAGTGCATAACCTTTACCATAATAGCATGAAAAGACATTCATTTCATGCAGACAATACAGATAAAGTAAAACTTTCATCAGTGAGGTTATCCTACACCGATTATTCGTTCAATCAACGAGCACTTTATCTCACTTAAAAACACTTCAATTTCCCATCTTCTGCCCTTCACCGAAAGTTTTGGATACATTGTATTAAAACTTATGTCATGTGTATAAGTTGATTGTAGTGGAGACTGGGCGACTCCTTGGGGATTAGCGTCACAGATGAGACCCTGCAGCGAGCAACGCGAGTGAAGCGGCTCATCGGACGCCCCCAAGAAGCTTTGCTCTGTGCGAAAGCGTAGCGTCAGCAACAAATGTTTTGTCTGTGCGAAAGCGAAGCGACAGCAACAACAAATGTTTTGTCTGTGCGAAAGCGAAGCGACAGCAACAACAAATGTTTTCTGTAGCGAAAGCAAAGCGTCAGCTACAAATGTTTTATCTGCGCGAAAGCGAAGCGGCAGCGGCAAAGCGCCCAGTCGGAACGGAAATCAACCACACGTTATGACGAAGAGCCACATGAAAGTAGAAGATAAGAAATTATAAAATACTTTTGCCGTATTTTCAATGTGAAAGAAGCCTCTCTATATAGACTTCATGTATAATAGGAAAGATTCCTAATTTGAAAAGAAAGTGAGTTTTTAAATATATGTACGATGTTATCGTTATCGGCGGTGGCCCATCTGGTTTAATGGCCGCTATCGCTGCTGGAGAGCGTAAAAAGAAAGTTTTATTACTAGAAAAAGGGACGAAACTCGGTAAAAAATTGGCCATTTCTGGCGGTGGTCGTTGTAATGTTACCAATCGTTTGTCTGTTGAAGAAATAGTTAAGCACATTCCTGGAAATGGCCGTTTTCTTTACAGTCCTTTTACGGTTTACAATAACGAAGATATTATCGCATTTTTTGAAGGACTTGGTGTGGGATTAAAGGAGGAAGATCACGGACGTATGTTCCCCGTATCTAATCGTGCTCAAGATGTAGTCGATGCTCTTATTCGTCAACTTCAGCGGCTTCATGTTGAAGTACGCTTAAACACACCCGTTAATAAGCTTCTAATGGATGAGGAAAAAATTCTCGGGGTACGCCTTACAGATGGCACTGAAATTCGCAGTAAGGCCGTCGTCGTTGCGGTTGGTGGGAAAGCTGTTCCACAAACAGGCTCAACAGGAGATGGTTATCCATGGGCAGAACGTGCTGGTCATACAATCACAACACTTTTCCCTACCGAGGTTCCTATTATCTCAAAAGAGGACTTTATTCAAGCTCGTGAGCTACAAGGGCTAGCGTTACGAGATGTCGCTGTCTCCGTTTTAAACAAAAAGGGCAAAGTACTTGTAACCCATCAAATGGATATGCTCTTTACCCATTTCGGATTAAGTGGTCCTGCTATTTTACGCTGTAGTCAATTTGTCGTTAAAGAATTAATGAAAACAGGTTACGAGCCTGTGACAATGCGTATTCAAACCCTTGTTGATTATAATGAAGAAACGTGCCTGCAATATTTAAACAGACTTATTAAAGAAGATCCAAAAAAAGCAGTGAAAAATATTTGGAAAGGAATTGCGCCTGAACGCTGGTTGTTATTTTTGTGTGAACGTGCAGATATCGATGTACAAATGACAGGCATTGAATTATCACAGGAAAAAATTCGTAACTTAGCTAGACTACTCGTTAATTTCACAATGACGGTTAGTAGTACGCAGTCTCTTGAAAAAGCATTTGTCACTGGGGGCGGAGTGTCTGTTAAAGAGATTGAACCAAAGACGATGGCCTCAAAGAAAAAGGTTGGATTATTCTTCTGCGGTGAAATCCTTGATATTCACGGCTACACAGGTGGCTATAATATAACGTCTGCACTTGTTACAGGACGTATCGCAGGGATGAACGCAGCACTGTAATATTACTGTATCTCTGATTTCTATCAGCGATTTCTTATCACATAAATAGCGTGTCCTAAAATACGGACACGCTTTTTTTAGCCTTCTTTAGACATATACACTTCCTCAAACGGCTGAATAATGACAAATCCTTCACCTGAAAACGACATTTGAATGGACTCACCGCTCCCACGACCGATAAAAGTACGGAAGCTAATATCTGTTTTAAACTCTGGTGTCAAATTGCCTGACCATGCAACTGTAGCATGTGGGTCCGTATAAACCGTCTCACCTGGCTTCACTAACAAGGTTAACGGTTCGAAATGTGTCGTTATCGCTACTTTTCCTGTTCCTTGTAATGTTACATTAAACAACCCACCTGACATGACTCCTGCCACTTTACGCATTAAATGAATATCCCACTCTACACTTGGCTCAAATGCAAGTAAGTCATTACCGTTGACACAAATAATTTCATCATTTAAATCGAAGATCGTTACTTTTTTTCCTTGATCGGCTAAATACAGTCGCCCGCTCCCTTTCGCTTTCATAAGTTGAGTACCTTCGCCTGTTATGGCCTTTTTAAACATTTTACCTAGACCATGCTCCAACACACGCTCACGCTCAAACTTTATATCGCCTGTATAAGAAATCATCGCACCCATTTTCGACCAAACTTCACCATTTAGGTTGACCTCTAGTACACGCTCAGTTTCTAACTCGAAATATTCGTTTTCGTTTTCATCCTGTTGTGTTTTATTGATAAATTCATTCAAAGAAAATTTCCCCATATCAATTTGCCGCCTCCTTATTTACTTTATATACGCATTAACTTTTAAAAAGATTCAATCAATAAAAGTTATAATTCAGCACTCTAACTAGACTTACTCAAATACGATTTTAAATAGCAATAAAGCAATATACAAGGCAGTACTGTTTTAATTTCACGCTGAATGAAGATAACAGAGGATGACAAAAAAACCTAGTTTTAGGTAACCATTTGAAAATTAATTCTTGAAACTTGCATTTGCTTTTCGTTGCAAAAATTCTCTTTTGGTAGCGAAATCACTTTATTTCCTGTAATGATATTGACATCAGACAACAGCTGTTATACATTAAAAAAAGATTAATCGAGTGTTATATAACAATAGCTGCAAAAAAAGACCATACAAGCGTCATGTGCGAAATGACACTCATATGGCTAATACCTTCAAGTGCGAATTGAAAGTAAAATTTATCTTGTAGCGGAGACGTCTCCAACCTTTTGAGAAGCTTCTTTTAATGCTGTTTGTTTACGTATATCTGCACGTAACGTTAATGCAATTATTAATGAAGCTGCAATTAATCCTGTAAACACATAGAATACTGGAATATAGCTTCCATAAGCATTTTTAATTGCGCTTACTAAAAGCGGACCAAAAACACCACCTAATGACCATGTCGTTAATAAATAACCATGAATAACACCAAGTTGCTTCGTACCGAATAAATCACTTGCAAATGCAGGTAAATTCGAGAAGCCTCCACCATAGCAACTAACAACTAAGAAAATAAGTGCTTGGAAAATAATTACGTTTGTTGTATATGGTAAGACGATAAATGTAACTAGCTGTGCGATAAAGAAAATTACAAAGACGTTCGAACGACCAATATAGTCAGACACAGCTGCCCATACTAAACGACCACCACCATTAAATAATCCCATTACTCCTACCATCGCTGCGGCTCCCGCAACTGATAACCCTACAATTTCCTGAGCCATTGGAGATGCAACAGAAATCATCATAATACCTGCTGTTACGTTTACTAAATGCATCGCCCATAACATCCAGAAATGCTTAGTTTTTACAGCTTCACGTGCTGACATTACAGCTAAATCTTTTTTCACAACATCTTTACCATTTTTTGCAGCAGCCTTCATATTCGCTGGCATATAATCAGGTGCAGGCGGTACTATATATAAAGCCCCTAAAATCATTAACGTGAAATAACTTGCCCCTAAAATATAGTAAGTTGTAGAAATACCCACAGCCTCCATTAAGTTAGCTGCAACCGGTGCTGTAATTAGTGCCCCTGATCCAAATCCAAGTACAGCCATACCTGTTGCTAAACCTCGGCGGTCTGGGAACCATTTTACTAATGTCGATACAGGTGAAATATAACCAATCCCCATACCCAATCCACTTAGTAAACCATATGTTAACCAGTACATTGTTACGGAATCCATTGAAATCGCCACACCAGCACCAGCTTGTCCTGCTCCAAATAGAACAGCTGCTATCATCGCAGACTTACGTGGCCCCATTTTCTCTACTAAGTTACCAAATAATGCTGCAGAAGAACCAGCAAGCCCCATCATTATTGTAAAGGCAATCGTTACGTTTGTTTCACTCCAACCCATCTCTGTGACAATCGGTAGCTTATATACACTGTATGCATAGGCTCCACCGATCGAAAGATGAATAGCGATTGCGGATAATGCAATTAACCATCTATTTTTATTCATAAATTCTCTTTTCTCCCCTCTTTTGCTACTTGTGAAAACTTTATGAACGTCCTTGTAAAACAATTTACCACTTAGAATTATTCAAATGCAAGAAGTTTTTCAAAAAAATAT
This sequence comes from Lysinibacillus sp. fls2-241-R2A-57, assembly GCF_030209535.1. Taxonomy (NCBI): domain Bacteria; kingdom Bacillati; phylum Bacillota; class Bacilli; order Caryophanales; family Bacillaceae; genus Lysinibacillus; species Lysinibacillus sp. fls2-241-R2A-57. The sequence continues at coordinate 22,581 of NZ_JARVRU010000136.1, read as the reverse complement.
TATTTCCCCAAAAAGTTTTTTATTTTTTACCCTTGTTGTATTACATCGAAAACCCTACAACCTCTAAGTAAATAGCTGTTTATTAAAGGAAAACCACAACACATTTTAGCTAATATTACTTTTCCACACTATTACCTTTGTTCATAAAAGTTATTCTAATATAATTAAATTTGTGCATATTTTCACATTCAATCTATGTATAGTTCATGTTTTTCTGATTCACTTATTTTCTTCACTCTTCTCCATAAATCATTTTCGAATATTCAACACATAGAAATATTTAGAATAAAAGAGAATTTTAAAACTTAAACAAAAGAAATTTTTTACATAAAAAGAAACCAAAAAATAATATTAAATGATATTTTTAACTTTTAATAAATTTCCACTTTAATAAACAAAATACATGTTGTGCATATTTCAAATTGAATGATCATTACCTATTCATTTTTATTATTCAAATATACATTTTTCCTTCAAAAGGAATTGTGTACATTCTTATTTAACTATGGCTAGTGATGTTATTTAAACGTAAAAGCAACTATTCCGATTAGTTTTCATAAAAAAACCTTTGTTATAGCATGCAAGTAAAAACTATACTTTTCAACTAATACTGCATTACCGCAAATTAATAATTTTATTAAAGAATTAAACTTCAAATAATAAGGAATTTTATTAACGAAATGGCTTTACAGGAGATGAGCTAGCTAGTTGGAGTGAACGAGCGTGGTCGTAAATCTTTAAAAGCTATTCAGGGGTTGTTGGTTCGTCGACCGCTAATTCACTTGCAGGTAAAGTAGGGATCAATACTATCCGAAAATTTAGGGGTTTTTATTAGTTAGTGGCTTATTAACATAAAGTACGTTCAATGTTATCAGGCTTGTTCTAGCATGCATCCAGGCTTTTTTACCACACATACCTTAACTTCTGCCACAGAAAGTCAAACAGCTGTCTATCAAAAGGGAAGTGCTTCAAGTTTATAGCTTGTGTCCTATTATCTTGGCGGTGCTTTTAGGAATACATTGCTCAGTCCGGTACGGTACGGTCGATTTTCAAATGGCGGGGAATTGTCATGATTACAGTTTCTCTTCCTATAATATATATTTTTTTTTACATTACGCAAGAAAGCTCCAAGTTAATTTAGTAATGTATCAAAAAGAGATGCTCAGGAATAGCATCTCTTCTTTTTATGAAAAATAAATGATCAATACAATTATTAGTGGCACTAGTAGAATAAATGAACCTATCGATACATAATGCCTTTTTTCTTCCCGCCCATAATAATATTCAATCATAATAGAACTTAACGTGGAAATAGCTAAAAATCCGCATATTGCCACTGTATATAAAAACCAATCATTTATATTAAATAAAATTAAAGCTGCTGTTTGTAAACATTTAAAAATAAACGTTGTACGTTGATGGCTTCTATTTATATATTTCGGCTCCTTTGGAATGCTATACTTTTTTCGAATAGCTTTTTCTAATAGCCACCCTAAGAAGAGAGCAGTTACTAAAAAAGTAAACATCTCACCAAAACTAATGTCTTTTTCTCTTTTTTGCATAAGAGCAATAAAAGCTGACGCAGCGTTGTCATCTTTCACTTTATAAAAGATATTTGTGTGTTGATCGATAAAACCTAATTGCCCATCATATAAGTACATTTTTAGCTGTACAACCTGCCCATTATCAAACTCCACCCATACATCGCTATATGAAAAATAATTATTATCCTTCTGCGATACGACTGACTTTTGAAGTGCATTGGCAAGGAGCTTTGTTTCCATACCTTCTTTATAACCTTTTTGTCCTAAATTCCAGCCAGTTCTTCCAGCCCTAAAGGTATCTTCCTTCCAATTTTGTGCAATGTTAAATTGTTTAATATCTTCATGTTGCACAAGTTCCACAATGGTAGCATGCTTAGCAGTATCTACTTGCTTCCATGGGCCAATTAAAATCAAAAAGAGTAAAGTCACGACTGTCCCAATAATAATCGTTGGATATTGCCACCTACTAGATTGCTTATTTTGCTGATTTACATTTTGTAAAATACGCTCCTGCAATTGTCGTGAGAAACGCGGGGCTTCTCCAAGCTCTTTATCCAGTTTATCCTTAAAAGACGTCATCTTCTAGCACCTCCCAATGATTCTTATCCAGTTTTTCCAGCAATATTTGTCTAGCTCTACGCAGTCTTGTTTTCACAGTATTTTCTGTACACGTAAGAACATCTGCTATCTCTCGAACCTTTAATTCTTGATAATAATAAAGAATGATTACTTCTCTATAGATAATCGGAAGCTCAAACAATGCCGTTGTCAAAATTCTTCGCTCATCCTTTTCAAGTACATCTTTTTCAGGCGTCCTTTTGCTAACTCCAATATGCAGTTTTTCAAATAAAATATGGCGCTTATTTTTCCAGCTTCGTAAATAGTCATGACTTTTATGTACTGTTATTTTTACTAAATATGTTTTTAGTGAGGATCGTTGTTCAAAGCGCTCCTGCTGACGATAATAGGCAAAAAATACATCCTGGACGATTTCCTCTGCAATAGCCCAGTCTTTAACATATAAATAAGCTACTCGAAGACAATATTCACCATGTTCATCCATAATTTTTGCTAAATGCTCACTCAAACAAACACCTCCCGTTTCCCATTCACACTATAGTCGTATCGAAATCTCAGTTGGTTTCAGTATAAAAGAAAAAAGTGCCCAAATTTCGGACACTTTTTTCATTATTATTATTTAACTACGATGTTAACAAGCTTACCTGGGATAACAATTATTTTCACTAAGTCTTTACCCGCCATGTACTCTTGTACTTTGTCATCTGCAAGTGCTACTTTTTCGATTTCCTCTTTTGAAGCATCTTTTGCTACGACGATTTTGGCACGTACTTTGCCGGCAACCTGAACTGCGATTTCCACTTCATCATCAACAAGTTTAGACTCGTCATATGTTGGCCATTGCTCATATGAAAGTGTTGCATCATGACCTAATACCTGCCATAACTCTTCTGCAACGTGTGGAACCATTGGCGCTAACATTTTCACAAAGCCTTCTGCGTAAGCTGTTGGAATAACATCCGCTTTGTAGCAATCGTTAATGAATACCATCATTTGTGAAATAGCTGTATTAAAGCGAATACCTTCATAATCCTCTGTCACTTTTTTCACAGTTTGATGGTATGATTTTTCAAGTGTTTTGTCATCAGAAGCTTGAATTTTCGCAGCGATTGTTCCATCTTCTTCATTGATAAATAGACGCCAAATACGATCTAAGAAGCGACGTGCTCCATCCAAGCCATTTGTTGACCATGCAACAGATGCTTCAAGTGGACCCATGAACATTTCATATAGACGTAAAGTATCAGCACCGTGTGAAGAAATGATTTCATCAGGATTAACGACATTGCCTTTTGATTTAGACATTTTTTCATTACCTTCACCTAGAATCATCCCTTGGTTAAATAATTTATGGAATGGCTCTTTCGTGTGTACAACACCTAAATCGTATAGTACTTTATGCCAGAAGCGAGCGTATAGTAAGTGTAATACCGCATGCTCTGCCCCACCGATATAAATATCAACTGGTAACCAGCGTTTCAATAATTCAGGGTCTGCGATTGCTTCTTTATTTGTTGGGTCAATATAACGAATGAAGTACCAGCTAGAACCTGCCCACTGCGGCATCGTATTCGTTTCACGACGACCTTTTTTGCCTGTTTCAGGATCAACAACATTTACCCATTCAGCAATGTTCGCTAACGGAGATTCACCCGTACCTGAAGGACGAATATTATCTGTTTTTGGTAGCACTAATGGTAATTCGGATTCTGGTACTGGCGTCGTTATACCATCTTCCCAATGAATCATAGGAATTGGCTCACCCCAGTAACGTTGACGAGAGAATAACCAATCGCGAAGACGATAAGAAATTTTCTTCTCACCAACGCCTTTTTCCTCAAGCCATTGAATTGCCTTAGCAATACCATCTTCTTTGTTTAAGCCATCAAGGAAGTCAGAGTTAATATGTTTACCATCACCTGTGAAGGCTTCTTTGCTAATGTCTCCACCTTCAAGGACAGGAATAATTTCTAAACCAAATTCTGTCGCGAATTCATAGTCGCGCTCATCATGTGCTGGAACTGCCATAATAGCACCAGTACCGTATGATACTAAAACGTAGTCCGCAACCCAAATCGGCATTTTTTTGCCATTAATCGGATTAATTGCATAGGCACCTGTGAATACGCCTGTTTTTTCTTTCGCTAAATCTGTACGTTCTAAATCAGATTTCAATTTTACTTTATCTAAATAAGCTTCAACAACTTGTCGTTGTTCAGCAGTTGTAATTTGATCCACTAATTTATGCTCAGGTGCAATAACACAGTATGTAGCACCAAATAATGTATCAGGACGAGTTGTAAACACTGTGAAGTTTTCATCTGTGCCATCTATATTAAATGTTACTTCTGCACCTTCCGAACGACCAATCCAGTTACGTTGCATATCCTTAATAGACTCTGGCCAATCAACTTCCTCTAAGTCATCGATTAAACGATCAGCATAGGCAGTAATTTTAAGCATCCATTGCTTCATTGGACGACGTTCTACAGGGTGACCACCACGCTCTGACTTTCCATCAATAACTTCTTCGTTTGCAAGTACTGTTCCAAGTGCTGGACACCAGTTTACAGCTACTTCATCTACATAGGCTAAGCCTTTTTTATAAAGTTGGATAAAGATCCATTGTGTCCATTTATAATATTCTGGGTCTGTCGTGTTAATTTCACGATCCCAGTCATAGCTAAAGCCTAGCTCTTGAATTTGACGCTTAAATGTCGCAATATTTTTCGCTGTAAATTCTGCTGGGTCATTTCCTGTATCAAGTGCATATTGCTCTGCAGGTAAACCGAATGCATCCCAGCCCATAGGATGTAGGACGTTATAGCCTTGCATACGCTTGAAGCGTGAAAGGATGTCTGTCGCTGTGTAGCCCTCTGGATGTCCTACATGAAGACCAGCACCAGATGGGTATGGGAACATGTCTAACGCATAAAATTTTGGTTTTTCTGTTTCGTTTTCAGTTTTAAACGTTTTATTATCAGCCCAATATTGCTGCCACTTTTTTTCGATTTGTTGATGATTAAAACTCATTATTTTTCCTCCTTTGTATGTGTCATGCTCTTCAACTTAAGAATTGACAAAATATTTAAAAAATAAAAAAACTCGTCCCTTTCTTTGTTAGAAAGGGACGAGAGAATTCGTATCTCCCGCGGTACCACCCACATTAGTGATCACACTCGGCTTTAGCTTCCTTAACGCGGAAGGAACGGCACGAGCTGTTTCACTCGGGCAGACTCAGAAGGCGAGTTCAATTTGCTTTCCTACTAGCTCCCACCAACCGCTAGCTCTCTAAAAAGAAACACAAATTTACTATTCCTCATCATTGTCTTACATGTATTGCATTTATTCTAATGGAAAGTACTGAAAAGCACAAGACTTTGTTTACATACTAACCATTTTTGAACAAATTAAATCCCTATGAAGGTAACAATATTCGAAATAAGTTGTATCCATAGTGCTCGCTTTATTTTAAACTACAAGAAAGCTCCGTAAAGATCACTCCTAGCGCATAAGCACCAGCATCCGGATAACCTAGGCTTCTTTCACCAACTGTTCCAGCGCGACCCATTCGAGCAACGATTTCCTTTGTATATTCCGCTCCTTTAACAGCAGCCTCTGCCCCTTTCTCAAAAGCTGTTTTAAAGTCCGTACCAGTTGCAGCGCTTTCTGACCAGGAATTTACACAAGGCACAAGCGCATCTACAAGCGTTTTATCGCCTACCTCTGCCCCTCTTCCGAAAGAGCGCTCACCAACAGACTGAATACCTTTCAGCGTAGCTTGCAACATTCCAGCAAATTCTCCGACCGTTAATTCCATTTTCCCCTCTACTGCTTTACTAGCAGCTCGGAAAGCTCCGCCCCAAATTGGACCAGAAGCTCCTCCGCAATGTTCCATAATGATCATGGAACACGCATCAAGGAAAGTCCCCATAGTTAAATGTTCTTGATTTAAAATCGAGCTCCATCCTCGTTTTAATTGCTTAAATCCTTTAGCGACGCTCATTCCGAAATCGCCATCACCTGCATGAGTATCCAATTTGCAGAAAGGTACTTCGTTCTTAATAATAATTTCGCTCATTTTATCTACAAGATAAATCATATTATTTAAAGTGATTACCTCATTCTTGATGATCGCGTGTTCTTCCTCTGTTTCCGTCTCAAAGAAAACTTGTTTCTCTTCTACGTAATCATTAATATCTACGTATTCTACACTCTCAACTGGTCCATCTACCTTAAATGCAGGTGTATTACATTCTTTCGATAGTAATGTTTTCAGCTCATCATCTAGTTTCATTACTGTTAGAGAAATCCCAGCCATTTCAATACTTGTCATGTAATTGCCGACAAACGTTCTATTGATTCGTATATTTCTTTTACTCAACTCTCTAGCAACTGCATTATTAAACAGATAAAGTTCTTGAAGTGGTGTACCGCCAAATCCATTTACTAGAACAGCAATTTCAACATCTTCATCTAGCCCTACATCTTTCATAAGGTCATTTGTCATACGTAAAGCTAATTCATCTGCAGTCATCATTTTTTCCCGTTTTCTACCTGGCTCCCCGTGAATACCGACACCATATTCCATCTCATCTTCACCCAATTTGAAAGTTGGTGATCCACTAGCCGGAACCGTACAGGAAGTTAGTGCTAGACCAATTGTTCGAACATTTGCCGCTGCTTTTTCCGCTACAGCTTTGACTTGCATCAAATCCATACCTTCTTCTGCTGCCGCACCAGCAATTTTATGTACCAACACAACTCCCGCTACGCCGCGGCGTCCTACTGTATAAAGGCTATCTTCTACTGCTATATCATCATCTACGCGGACATACTCTACTTGAATGCCATCCTCTGTAGCTAAGTGAGCGCCATTTTTAAAATTCATAATATCTCCGCTGTAATTTTTAATAATGAGCAGTGTACCTTTTTTGCTGGCTGTTGCTTTAATTGCTTGATATACCTGTATTTGCGAAGGAGAAGCAAAGACGTCACCGCATACCGCCGCATCTAGCATTCCTTTTCCTACTAACCCCGCATGTGCCGGTTCATGTCCACTACCGCCACCGCTAATTAAAGTTACCTTATTTTCATTCATTTCTTTTTTCTTAATTACTTTATATTTTTTTAACAACTCAAGTTCCGGATGAGCCATAACCATCCCATTACACATTTCCATAACGAGTGTTTCAGGTTGATTCATAATTTTTTTCATCTTAAATCCTCCCCTATAAGTTTTGTCACATACATTCTTCGAAGCCTAATCGTATCCATACATCCATAATTATTCATAAAAGATTCCTGCTATGATACATCCCTTTCTAAATTACGCTATTTTCGAAAGCGTTTTCACAAATGGATAAAATGAACGAATTATCTAAAGACCCCCACCTCATTTAAGGGTTGATGATAATGACCTCTCAGGCCGTTCATCTCCCACCTAAATCTTCGCCTTCGCTGAATTTCGAGGTGGGAGTTTTGGACCTGACGCTTCTTTCTCGGTACAGACAAATTATTGCCCGTTATTGCGGGATAAAGGGTGAAACTTTAATCAGTGGGGATTCTTCATCCCCACTGATTATTAGTCTTCACCAATCAGGCACTTAGGAGCAGTTAAATTATTTACTGCCCCTTTATTGCGAGATAATTCCTGACATTCACGGAAGGCAAAATGCTTACACCCAATACATTTATTTGTATCTAAATAGCTTAAAGATTTAGTTATTGCTTCTCCCGTATGCGGATAGAAATTATTCTCACCAATTGCATCGTATAGACCATTGCGCTGCAGTGCTATTTTTAATTCATCTTGCACACCTGTAACTAAAATGGTGCCACCCTGTGCTTTAAAATTCCGGATGACATTACCAAAATTTGCCTCACCCGTTGAATCCAAAAATGGCACTTTACTCATACGTAGTATTAAAACTTTTTGTTGTTGATGAACAGAACTTATTATAGCCTGCTCAAAAGTTTGGGCTGCGCCAAAGAAAAGCGGACCCTCAATTGTATAAATACTAATTTGTGGACAATCACGCTTCTGATGAACAGCATGTGATTGCACCTTCCCATTCTCTTTCGTATGATCCGGTAATACCTTTGTTACTACAAGCTTTTCACTCATGCGCTTCGCAAATAATACGACCGCTAACACAAGCCCCACCTCTACAGCTAATGTTAAGCTTGTAAAAACAGTCAGTAGAAACGTAATCATTAAAACCAAGGAATCTCCTGATTTCAATTTAAGGATATGCGCAAAATGTTTTTGCTCACTCATATTCCAAGCTACAACCATTAAAACTGGCGCCATACTAGCCAATGGGATATTTGAAGCAACTGGTGCTAGTAATAATAAAGTGACTAATACAAATATGCCATGAATAACACCTGACATTGGTGATGCTGCACCTGTTTTAATATTCGTCGCAGTTCGGGCAATAGCACCCGTTGCAGGAATCCCCCCAAATAAAGGGGTTACGATATTAGCAATCCCTTGACCAATAAGTTCTCGGTTACTATTATGTTTCGTATTTGTCATCCCATCCGCTACTACCGCTGATAAAAGGGATTCAATTCCACCAAGCATGGCAATCACAAATGCTGGGCCAATAAGTAGCTGAATTCGCTCGAATGTGATATCCGGAATTGCAAAATCCGGTAATGTATTTGGAATTACTCCATAGGCTGTTGCTATTGTGGCAACTTGTCCAGAAAAAAAGATTGTTGCTACAAGTGTAGAAACAACAATGCCCGCTAACGCCGCAGGTACTTTAGGTAAAACTTTCGGTGTTATTAATATAATGACAAGACTAATAATTGCCGTTAAAACACTATAAAAACTTGTAGTATTAATATGCGTAACAATTTCCTTTATATTGTCAATAAAATACTCATGGCTTTTAATATTTTTCAAACCTAAGAAATTGGCAATTTGACCTGTGAAAATAGTAACAGCAATTCCAGCTGTAAAACCTATCGTCACGGGACGTGGGATAAATTTTATTAATGAACCTAGTTTAAAAATACCCATTAAGCACAAAATAATCCCGGCCATTAATCCAGCAATTAGTAAGTTTTCATAGCCATACGAAATGACAATCCCTAGCAGAATTGGCACAAACGCCCCTGTAGGTCCCCCAATTTGATATTTCGACCCACCAAAAATAGAAATAAGTATACCAGCAATAACAGCTGTATATATGCCATACTCGGGCTTAACGCCTGACGCAATGGCAAAAGACATCGCAAGTGGTAATGCCACAATCCCGACAATAGTCCCTGATATTAAATCTTTCTTTAAGTGATGAATAGAATACCCTTCATATCTCCCTGTAAACAGTGACTTCATCTATAAATCTTCCCTTCAAAAAGGTAAATGTTTCATAAAAAACGCTACATATCCCCTTCATTTTCGTTAATAGTCATCTCTTCTAATCTTGTAATAGTATTTATTAAGTGATTGTTGAAAATATCTTTTGCTATACTAAGTAATTCAACAATCATCGGATCACTTAAAGAATAGTAAACTTTTTTACCCTCTTTCGTCCCATACACGATATTTTTCCCTCGTAATACACTTAATTGCTGAGAGACAGCAGATCCTTCTTTTTCTAAGCAGCTTTGAATTTCGTTGACACTTTTTTTGCCATCTACTAGTAATTCCAATATTCTGATTCGTAATGGATGTGCTAAAGCTTTAAAAAAATCCGCCTTAAATTGCTGTAAGCCCTCTTCCACATATATCCCTCCAAGAAACTTCATCTTTACATATTCAAATATTTGAATATGTATGATTGATTGTACGCTAATACGTGTAAATTTTCAATATCCAACATAAAAAAACGAGCTAAAAACGTGGCTTTCGCACATTTTAGCTCGTTCACAACACTTTTTGTTAAATTCAACCATTATCAGTCTGTCACTATTTTATTCTTTCGTAAAGGGTAATCATAGATAAGACACGGAATAATCGCAAACAAAACAATGATTACTAAAATCAAAACAAGTGCAATCATTCCAAATTGATCGACCATAATACCACCAAATAAAGGACCTATCATACGACCTGCTGTTGCCGCACTATTGATAATCCCTTGATAAAAGCCCTGACGTCCTTTTGGTGCAAGCTGATTAGCGATGGTAGGTAAAACGGGCGTATAAAACATTTCGCCAAACGTTAACACAACCATGGCGGCAGCAAACATTTTAAAATCACTCGCAAAAGCAATAATTCCAAAAGATAATGCGATAAGGACAATACCAAATACTAATTGCCGCTTCAATTTATTTTCCCAACGCTTCACTAGTGGTGCAATTAACGGTTGCCCTAAAACGATAAGCAGGCCATTAATCGTCCAAAGTAAGCTGTACTGTTTCAATCCTAATCCTAGATCTTGCGTATAGGAAGAAATAGTTGCACTCCATTGTGAATAAGCTAGCCAGCATAATACAGAGGATGAACTTACAATTAATAATGCATAAAACGGTGCTTTATTAATAATTCGTTTACTTTCACTTACTACATTTTTCGGTGCAATGCTACCCTCTTCAAATCTTTTAAAAGTAAATAACGCTATAAAAAAGAACAACATATACATGACTAAGTTGACCTTAAATACATAGTCAAACTGATAATCAGCAACAATCCCAGCAAGTGCAGGTCCAATTGCCACTCCTAAATTTTGAGCTAAATAAATTGCGTTAAAGGCCTTCCGTCCGCCCTCAGGCCACGCAGTTCCAGCTAAAGCAAACATTCCAGGAAATACGATACCTCCACTAAAGCCGAGTATCGTTAAGAACCATACATAATGTGGCCAGCCGTGCCAAATCGTTAAACCAATTAATGAGGCAATCGTCAAAAAAATGCCAAACATTATTGATTTATAGCCCCCTATTCTATCAAATAAATAACCACCTAATAGATTTCCCATTACGCCGGCAGCAGAATTCAACATCAAAACAAAGCCAGCCATTGCAAGCGACTTCCCTAAATGATCATGCAAATAAATGGCGTTTAAAGGCCATAAAAAAGAGTTGCCCGTCGTGTTCACCAGCATTCCAATAATTAAAAACCAAACACTTTTTGGCATAGAATGACCTCCATTATTTCGCTACTCTAAATAGTTAGTTTATGTTGAAAAATACAAAAGTACAAGAAAAATAATTTTACCCTTTTTACATGGGCTTAAGAATACTTTTTGTGTAGGTTTCGGTCGGCCCTCCTCATGATTTTTCTCCGGTCGACGTACTTTTCGCTCGGCTCCCTCACGGTTTGCTCCAGTCACCCACATAATTATTAAATTCTTACCTCATGACGGAACCATTGACACATGATAAAATATAGTGTTAGAGGAGTGAAATAAATGACAGAAACAAACTTTCCTTTTCCTTCAGATGGAAAAAGATACTATACATGGAATCGCTATTTACGTGAGCAATTTGGTCATAAAGTTTTTAAAGTAGCACTGGATGCAGGCTTTGACTGCCCAAATCGTGATGGTACAGTTGCCTTTGGAGGCTGTACGTTTTGTAGTGCTGCAGGTTCTGGTGATTTTGCAGGCAACAAAGTTGATCCGATCGAGGTGCAATTTGCTGAAATTCGTGACAAAATGCATCAAAAATGGAAGGACGGCAAGTACATGGCCTACTTCCAGGCGTACACAAATACACATGCACCGCTACCAGTATTAAAGGAAAAATTTGAAGCAGCTTTGGCCCAGGAAGGTGTTGTTGGATTATCCATCGCAACTCGCCCAGACTGTCTGCCAGATGATGTAGTCGAATATTTAGCTGAATTAAATGAACGCACCTATTTATGGATTGAGCTAGGACTTCAAACTGTGCATGAAAAAACAGCAAATCTCATAAACCGCGCTCACGATTATGCAACATATGTAGAAGGTGTTGAAAAGCTACGAAAGCATGGGATTCGTGTATGCTCACACATTATTAATGGCCTTCCACTTGAAGACTATGACATGATGATGGAAACTGCTCGCGAAGTCGCAAAGCTTGATGTACAAGGCATTAAAATACATTTACTGCACCTTTTAAAAGGTACGCCAATGGTGAAGCAATATGAAAAGGGTATGTTAGAATTTTTAGATCAGGAAGTTTATACAAAGCTAGTAGCAGATCAACTTGAAATTCTACCACCAGATATGGTTATTCATCGTATTACAGGCGATGGACCAATTGATTTAATGATTGGCCCGATGTGGAGTGTTAATAAATGGGAAGTATTAAACGGAATTGATGCTGAGCTTGAACGCCGTGGAAGCTGGCAAGGAAAATTTTATAAATCCGAGGTTGCCAAATGAAGCTACAACGCGTTTTACAATATGCTCAACAGCTAATAAAAGATACAGTTGAAGAGGGCGACACTGTGGTGGATGCCACTGCTGGAAACGGTCATGACACTTTATTTTTAGCCCAGCTTGTCGGAGATGAAGGCCAAGTATACGCCTTTGATGTTCAAAAGAGCGCAGTCGATGCAACACTCCATCGTCTTTTAGATAATGGCTTAGAGCATCGTGCACTTGTTTTACATAGAGGGCATGAAGAAATTGCCAAATATGTACACAAGCAAGTTGCTGCTGCAATTTTTAATCTTGGTTATTTACCTGGTAGTGATCATGACATTATTACAAAGCCAAATACTACGATACAAGCAATTCAGGATTTGTTAAAATTGCTCAAAATCGGTGGTCTTATTGTCCTTGTCATTTATCACGGTCATCCGGGTGGCAAGGAAGAACGAGATGCAGTAATAGAGTATGTCAGTCAACTTCCCCAAAAATATGTACATGTATTAAAATACGAGTTTCTAAATCAACAAAGTGATCCACCCTTTGTTATTGCTTTAGAAAAAATGAAAGATGATCCTTTAATCTAATCTTTCTAGCCCGAAATAAGATACTATTTCGGGTCTTTTTTTAGCTCATCACCATAATGTAGCGTTGATTTCCTTCCACCAGAAGCGTCCGCAACCTATATATTGCATACGTTTTAACAATTGTTATCTCCAACTTTTGGTGATAAGCTTTTTTTGATTATTGTTCCCATTCCTTTGTTATTCATATCATGAGTCCTTCGAATCACATGTATGTTAATTAGGAAAAAATAGGTTTATTGAGCGATAAAAGGCTCTTCACCAAAACGTGTGGTTGATTTCCGTTCCGACTGGGCGCTTTGTAGCTGACGCTTCGCTTTCGCACAGAGCAGAGCTTCCTGGGGGCGTCCGATGAGCCGCTTCACTCGCGTTGCTCGCTCCAGGGTCTCATCTGTGACGCTAATCCCCAAGGAGTCGTCCAGTCTCCACTACAATCAACTAAAATACAGCGCATATATTTTAAAAAATGTCATCCACAACTTTTGGTGATGAGCCCGATAAAAGGATTTTTCGTCATTGCTAATAAATTTCCATTTTAACTGATTGTAGTGTAGAGCTACTCGAGTGCTCCTGTCACAGAGCGAAGCTTCCTACGGGAAAGCGAGACAGACGAGACCCTGCACGGAGCGAATTTTTTCTGTGCGAAAGCGTAGTGCAACGTAGCGGCAGCAACAATAATGTTTTATCTGTGCGAAAGCGTAGTGCAACGTAGCGGCAGCAACAATAATGTTTTATCTGTGCGAAAGCGTAGTGCAACGTAGCGGCAGCAACAACACCAGTGGAGGAAGCGGCTCGACGCTCAACACACCTGATATAAAATAGAAAGCTATCTAATAGATGTTAAAATCTATTAGATAGCTTTCTCATTATTGTCTATTTATTTTTACGTTTTTCATTATAATCTACCCAGAAATCTGCACCTTTAATTCCTAGTTTACGAGGATCAAAAACAGGATCTTTTCCTTCTTTTTTCTGTTTCTCATAATCTTTTAATGCAACAATAGCAGGTTTCATAATAATTAAAATGGCTAAAACGTTAATCCATACCATGAGGCCAAGTCCAACATCCCCCATTGCCCAAGCAAGGTCAGATGTGCGTATAGTACCGTAGAACGAAGCAATTAAAATAGCAAATTTCGCAATCCAAATGGCGACTTTTTCTGTACCTCCTGAGAATAAATAAGCCACATTTGTTTCGGCAATATAGTAATATGCCATTATTGTCGTAAAAGCAAAGAAGAATAATGCAATCGCTACGAATGGGCCACCAAAGCCTGGTAGTGAAGAGTCAACCGCATATTGTGTGTATGCTGCACCTTCTTTAATACTTTTCGCAAATGTTATTTGTTCATCCCCAGTTAATCCGTCTTTATTGAATTCACCAGTATAAATAAATGAATCAGTACCTTCTGCAGCTTTTTCATCCTGCACATTATACATTCCAGTAAATAAAATCATAAATGCTGTAGCTGAACAGATTAATAATGTATCAATGTATACAGAAGCCGCTTGCACGATTCCTTGTTTAGCAGGGTGTGATACTTCTGCTGCCGCAGCCGGATGCGCTCCTGTCCCTTGACCGGCCTCATTTGAATAAATTCCGCGTTTAACGCCCCATGCAATAGCAGATCCAATTATACCACCAAAGATTTCTTGCGCTCCAAATGCGCTAGAAAAAATTAATGCAATTACAGCTGGTACTTCTTTAATATTCATTGCAATAATGATAAGAGCCATAAGAATATAAGCTAGTGCCATGAAAGGTACTATAATCTGTGCAGCATTGGCAATCCATTTAACCCCTCCGATAATAATAGCACCTAGTAATACGGCAATAATAAGTCCTGTAATCCAAGTATCAATGTTAAAAGCGTTTTCAACAGCTGTCGCAATTGCATTCGATTGAACACCCGGCATCAAGATTAACATTGCAGCTAATGCGGCAATAGCAAAAATAACTGCAAACCACTTTTGCCCCATTCCCTTTTCTATGTAATATGCGGGTCCGCCACGATATTCTGTATCTTTCTCTTCTTTATAAATTTGAGCCAACGTCGACTCAACGTAAGCAGTCGCCGCACCGATAAAGGCAATTGCCCACATCCAAAAAACAGCACCAGGTCCCCCCATCCCGATTGCTGTAGCAGTACCGGCAATATTACCTGTACCTACTCGACCAGATAGTGCGATAGACATCGCCTGAAAGGATGAAATCCCCTTTTCAGATTTTTCACCTTTAAACATTAAAACAAACATATCTTTAATGTGTCTTACTTGTAGGAATCGTGTAATGATTGAAAAAAAGAGTCCAATCAATAAAATACCATAAATAAACCACGGTCCCCATAAAATGGCATTCAGTTTCTCAACGATTGCTTCCATCTTACCCCTCCATTTTGAAAATTTTTCTTTAAGTCATTATAGTATTACACTTTTCAGAAAATTACAATATTATATTGATAGATTAATTCCCAAAAGTTGGGTATGGTATTTTTTAAACGTATATCGTGTATGGAAGTTAATCGGAGTGAAGGCTGGACGACACCTTTGGGGATCAGCGTCACAGATGAGATTCTGGGCGAGCAAATAGAAAAACGAAGGCATTATCACGTCCTGTGATAATGCCTTCGTTACTATTATCGTATAATTGCTGGCGCTTTGCTTTCGCACATAAAACATTTGTTGCTGTCGCTTCGCTTTCGCACAGAAAAAAACATTTGTTGCTGTAAGCGGCTCATCGGACGCCCTCTGGAAGGCTCCTTTTTGGAACGAAAAATGGTGATGAGCCACTTCTAGCTAATTGAAGAGGCAATTCACTACTCTATGATATATCCAATTCTTCGAAGAGCATTATTTATAAAATCACGTAAATAAATAAAAATCTCTTCTCGCTCTACTTCATGAAATAGATTATGATAGCAATTTTCCCATTCTTTGAATTGAAACTCTGTAAACTCCTGCTGATAAAGCCAATTTCGAGTTTGTTTCGTTTCAGTAATACTATCTTTTTCAGCTGTCATAACTAACATAGGTCTATTAGGGAATTCAGCTTGTGGCAATAACACTAGATTACGCATCATTTGCTGTAGCTCTCTATACCATTTCACGGAAACGACTGACATAAAAGGAACCTCATCCTTCATCTCATCTCTTCCTTCTACACTGCGCGTTAATGTATTTAATGTAATTTCATGAGTCATTTTCACATTTGCTGTCAGGGCACTTAGGCTAGTTAAAGCATTAGATAGTTTACCTGGCAATAACTTTAAAAGTAGCCAAGGTGAAGTTAAAATAATACCTGCGCATTCATATTTTCGCTTATGCATGGTATGTAGTAACAATGTTGCGCCAAGCCCATGTCCTATAAAAAAGACAGGTAAATTATATGAAAAAGCATTCTCTATTAAATTCCTTGTATACTTGTTGTACTCTTTAAAATCTTCATCATGAACACGCGAAAACCCTACATTTAAACCATGATTTGGTAAATCCCCCATGACTATGTGGAAGCCTTCCAATCTAAGTTTTTCTATAAGCCACGCATACCAGCGGTGATTTTCATATGCACCATGAATAATAGCAACCACAGCCTTCGCTTGTCCATCAGCTTCCCATTTCCACATTTTACATAGTCCTCCTAAAAAAATAATTACACAATGATTATATCGAAATATCTCACTCATTTTAATTTTATATTTCCATCAAGTTGCGTATTTGATACGATAATATTACATCATAGAAAGAAAAGAGGCGATTCTCATGATCTATCCATTTAAAGGTAAAACACCCAAAATCGATCCATCTGTTTTTATTGCCGATTATGCAACCGTTACTGGTGACGTTACAATAGGTGCTGAAACAACAATTTGGTTTAACACAGTTATTCGAGGTGATGTATCACCAACAATCATCGGAAAAAGAGTTAGTATTCAAGACCTTTGTTGTTTGCATCAAAGCCCTAAATATCCACTCATTATTGAAGATGAAGTAACAGTCGGGCATCAAGTAACTTTACATAGCTGTACGATTCGTAAAAATGCCTTAATAGGTATGGGCTCATTAGTATTAGACGGAGCGGAGATTGGAGAGGGTGCATTCATTGGGGCGGGTAGTCTTGTACCTCCAGGCAAAGTTATTCCTCCGAACAGCTTAGCATTAGGTCGTCCAGCAAAGGTTGTACGAGAATTAAATGCTGAAGATAAAGAAGATATGGAACGTATCGTACGTGAATATGCAGAAAAAGGTCAATACTATAAATCTCTTCAAACAAAAAATAAATAGCTAAATTGAAGCAACTCCACGTTTTCTTGGACAACCAAGCTATACATAGTTGTCATTAGGAGCTAATTTTTTCAAAAAAACAGTAAAAGGGGCTATTAGAACACCAAGCCCCTTACTGTAAAATAATTTTATAGCTATTGCATTATTTTAGCTAAATAATTTATAGCCCTGCTTTTTCTTGTAATGCGGCAGCTTTGTCTGTTTGTTCCCAAGGTACATTTAAGTCCGTACGACCGAAGTGACCATATGCTGCAGTTTGCTTATAAATAGGGCGACGAAGGTTAAGCATTTTAATAATCCCTGCTGGGCGTAAATCGAATAGCTCGCGCACCCATTCTACAATTTCATTTTCCTTAACTTTCCCTGTCCCAAATGTATCCACAGCAATAGATACTGGTTGAGCAACACCAATTGCATAAGCAAGTTGTACTTCAGCACGTTCTGCTAAGCCTGCTGCTACGATATTTTTTGCCACATAGCGTGCTGCATATGCCGCTGAACGGTCTACCTTAGTTGCGTCTTTACCAGAGAAAGCACCTCCACCATGACGTGCATAGCCACCGTATGTATCAACGATGATTTTACGTCCTGTTAGACCAGCATCACCTTTTGGACCACCTATTACGAAACGACCAGTTGGGTTGATGAAATATTTAGTATTGGCATCTAGTAATTCACTTGGAACAACTGGAGTAATAACGAATTCTTTTAAGTCGGCTTGAATTTGTTCAAGCGTTGCTTCTTCATCGTGCTGTGTTGAAATGACAATCGTATCTACGCGTACTGGTACATTGTTTTCATCATATTCAACCGTTACTTGCGTTTTTCCGTCTGGACGTAAATATGCAAGTTCGCCAGATTTACGTGCTTCCGTTAAACGACGAGCCAATTTATGCGCTAAACTGATTGGTAATGGCATAAGCTCTGGTGTTTCGTTACATGCATAGCCGAACATTAAGCCTTGGTCACCTGCGCCAATTGCTTCAATGTCAGCGTCTGTCATAGAACCTTCACGCGCCTCTAAAGCTTGGTCTACACCTTGAGCAATATCAGGTGATTGTTCGCCAATAGCAACAAGTACTGCTAAGTTTTCAGCATCAAAACCATATTTTCCACGAGTGTAACCGATTTCTGCTACAGTATCACGGACGATACCTTTAATATCTACATATGTAGAAGTAGTAATTTCTCCTGCTACTAATACTAAGCCTGTTGTTACAGTTGTTTCACATGCAACACGTGCATTTGGATCTTCTGCTAAAATAGCATCTAAAATGGCATCCGAAATTTGGTCACAAATTTTGTCTGGATGTCCTTCTGTTACACTCTCTGATGTAAACAGTCGACGGTTTGTCATTTGGTTTTCCTCCTATTACGCTTACAATATTATTTACGAATAACGGTACTCATTACCCATGTCAAGTCTGCCCCTAAGGATCGAACTCTCAAGCCGTTGTTGCTGTCGCTTCGCTTTCGCACAGAAAACATTTTGTTGCTGTCGCTTCGCTTTCGCACAGAAAACATTTGCTGATTGTAACACGAGGATTTTTGAAAGATCCGTCATTATAATAAGGAAAGAATTACACATACTTACCTTTACATTCGTTTTTAACAATAAAAAAATCCTTTTCTCACGCTTACTTAACATGAGGAAAGGAAATAATGACTTCGTAACCTTTCACTCTTATCGTTCAAGGGGTTTCCCTTGCATCAGGTTGGCACCAACGCATGTCGTGAAATAGTTCATGCAGGTTGCCGGGTTTCATAGGGCCTGACCCTCCACCAGCTCGGGATAAGAGTATCCGTTCAATATATCATAATACGTAAAAGGTCGAACGTTGTCAAATATTTTTGTTGTATTCTCCATCTTTTGGTGATGCGTCCAAAATAATCCCTACTCTCCACCTCACATCATGTGTTAACATATGTGTGACCCTTTAATCTTCATTCAGCAAATGTTTTCTGTAGCGAAAGCAAATTGTCAGCTACAATGTTGTTTTTGTAGCGAAAGTGGATCGTTAGCTATGGAATATTGCCATCTCTACATGTGGTGGATGAATATAGTTGTAGCCCCTTTTCAGTCGGTGACAAGCTCCGTCTGATAAAAACCAGCTTAGAACTTCACATCCTGTGCGAACCTCATGTTGGCAAAAATCTTCCAAATGCAATTTAGCTATGACGGAAGTGATTGTGTAATCACTTGATTATAAATAGGGTAAAAAGCATTCTTAAAACGAATAAATTAACTTTTTGTCGTTTTCTTGAAAAGTAATAAAATCTCAAAAATAATTTCTGAATTAGTATAGATTATTTAAGCAATTGTGTTATACTATTTTTGAAATTAAGAAAATCTCCCTTAGACTCATGGGAATACTATAAAAAAGGATGGTATTTAATCGATGAATTCAGTAGAAATTGCAAACGAACTGAAGGAATTATTAAACGGCGGTAACATTAATGTTCAACTTTCAGTAGCTCAATTAGCTGAAAAGGCTACATCTCGTGGTGAAGCTATGTTAACAGTAGATGGTGCTGTTCGTGCAGAAACTGGAAAATATACTGGTCGTTCACCTAAAGATAAATATACAGTAGAAGAAGAAAGCACAAAAGATAAAATTGACTGGGGAAAAGTAAATCAACCAATTTCTTCTGAAGTGTTCGATAACTTATATGTAAAAGTAGTAAAATATTTGAAAGAACGTGACGAATTATTCGTATTCAAGGGCTTTGCTGGTGCTGACAAAGATTCACAATTAAGCATCCAAGTAATCAATGAATACGCTTGGCACAATCTTTTCTCTCATCAATTATTCATCCGTCCAACTGAAGAAGAATTAGCTTCTCATGTTGCTGACTTCACAGTGATCTCAGCTCCTAACTTTAAAGCAGACCCTGCTATCGATGGCACAGCTTCTGAAACATTCATCATTGTATCACTTGAAAAGAAAATCATCCTAATCGGTGGTACTGAATATGCTGGAGAAATCAAAAAATCTATTTTCGGTATTATGAACTACTTATTACCGCAACAAGGTATCCTTTCAATGCACTGCTCAGCAAACGTTGGTGAAGCTGGTGATGTTGCATTATTCTTCGGTTTATCTGGTACTGGTAAAACTACTTTATCAGCTGATCCTGACCGTAAGCTTATCGGTGACGATGAACACGGTTGGTCTGATAATGGTGTGTTCAACATTGAGGGCGGTTGCTATGCAAAAACAATTAATCTTTCAGCTGAAAAAGAACCAGAAATCTACAACGCAATCCGCTTCGGTTCTGTTCTAGAAAACGTAGCTGTTGATCCAGAAACTCGAGTTTGTGACTATGATAATGGTTCATTAACAGAAAATACACGTGTAGCTTATCCAATCCAATACATTGAAAATATTGTAGATCCATCTGTTGCAGGTCACCCAAAAACAATCATCTTCTTAACAGCTGATGCATTTGGTGTATTACCTCCAATCAGTAAATTAACAAAAGAGCAAGCAATGTACCACTTCCTTAGCGGTTTCACATCTAAACTTGCTGGTACAGAACGTGGTGTAACAGAGCCAGAACCAGTATTCTCAACTTGCTTCGGTTCTCCATTCCTTCCACTTCCAGCAACAGTTTATGCTGAAATGTTAGGTCAAAAAATTGACGAGCACGGTGCACAAGTATACTTAGTAAACACTGGTTGGACTGGTGGCGAATATGGTACTGGTAGCCGTATGAAGCTTTCTTACACTCGTTCAATGGTACGTGCTGCAATTGATGGCAAATTAGCTAATGTTGAAACAATTCAAGATTCAGTATTTGGTTTAAACATTCCAACTGCTATTGAAGGTGTACCAACAGAAGTACTTAATCCTCGTGATGCATGGGCAGACAAAGTTGCTTATGATAAAAAAGCTGCTGAACTTGCTGGTTTATTCAACGAAAACTTCAAGAAATTCTCAAACGTTTCTGAAGCTATCACTAAACTTGGCGGTCCATTAAAATAATTCACTAAGCAAAGGGAACGATTTCAGTCGTTCCCTTTTTATTTTCCCTCTTAGGCCACTTGTGTATAATTCATAATAGAAGTTTTAGGGGGATGCATATGAAAAGAAAGTACAAAGTGATTATTACCATTGTCAGTCTTCTGTTAGTATTGTTTGTTGGGGCTGGATTTTTTGCAGGGAATTATTTCTTTAATCTCGCCTTAAATCCTAATACAGATAAATCAGCCGCGCTTAATGCGCCGCACAATTCTATTGCTATTAGCCCTGAGGATGCTAAAGAAAAAGAAGAAAGTAAAAAGTGGTTTAAAGAGAATTTTGAGGACTCTTTTATACAGTCTTTCGATGATTTGAAATTGCATGCCTATACGCTTAAAAATACAAACGAAACAAATAAATGGGCAATTGTTTTCCATGGATATTCATCTGATGGCTCACAAATGTCAAAGTATGCTAAGCATTATTATGATATGGGCTTTAATGTTCTCATACCAGATGCAAGAGGTCATGGTAAAAGTGAAGGAGACTATATTGGTATGGGCTGGCACGATCGACTAGATGTAGTTTCATGGATTAATAATGTTATCAGCTCTAATAAAAACGCTGAAATTGTTTTGTATGGTGTTTCCATGGGAGGCGCTACAGTGATGATGGCCTCAGGAGAGGATTTACCTGACAATGTTAAGGCTATTATTGAGGATTGCGGCTATTCCTCAGTTTGGGATGAATTCTCCTATCAGTTGAAAGCAATCTTTAAATTACCCACCTTCCCTATTATGCATTTTTCTTCGGCTGTTACGAAATTAAAAGCTGACTATACGCTTGGCGAAGCCAGTGCCGTCGAGCAAGTAGCAAAATCGAAAACGCCGATGCTGTTCATTCACGGAAGTAAAGATACATTTGTTCCTTCTGATATGCTTAATGAAGTATATGAGGCTGCTAATGTACCGAAGGAAAAATTAATAGTTGAAGGTGCTGGACATGGCGGTGCAGAAAGCGTTGCTGGTGACTCTTATTGGGAAACTATTAATAACTTTTTAGCAAAATATATAGAGTAAACGACCTTTTTTCTACCGCTCAGATGCCTGCCAAAAGCACCTGAGCGGTTTTTTGTCCTACTTGACGAGCAGGTTTCCTCCTGACCTGAGCGATTCTGAGGTATACCCGAGCAGTTTTCCGCATGACCCGAGCGATTCTGAGGGCTACCCGAGCAGTTTTCCGCATGACCCGAGCGATTCTAAGGGCTACCCGAGCAGTTTTCCGCATGACCCGAGCGATTCTGAGGGCTACCCGAGCAGTT
>NZ_JARVRU010000192.1:0-8958 GCF_030209535.1 Lysinibacillus sp. fls2-241-R2A-57 | reverse complement strand
CAGAGCGACGGATGGAATTGTCGAAGCGATGGATAGGAGATCGAAAGCGACGGATGGAACTGGCAAAGCGACGGATAGGAGATCGAAAGCGATGGATAGAAAGGGCAAGGTGACGGATAGAAAAGCTCAAGCGACGGAAAGAAGAGCTCAAGAGACGGATAGAAATCAGAGCGACGGATGGAACTGGCAAAGCGATGGATAGGAAATCGAAAGCGACGGATAAAACGGTCAAGGTGACGGAAAGAAGAGCTCAAGAGACGGATAGAAATCAGAGTGACGGATAGAAGGGTGAAAGCGATGGATAGAAATAGCAAAGCGACGGATAGAAGAGTCAAAACCGTGGATAGAGCAGCCAAAAACGTGGATAGCCCCGCCAAAATCGTGGATAGAACAACCAAAGTCGTGGATAGCCCCGCCAAAGCGTGGATAGAACAGCCAAAATCGTGGATAGCCCCGCCAAATCGTGGATAGAACAGCCAAAATCGTGGATAGCCCCGTCAAAGTGAAGGATAGCCCACCAAGTCTGACCATTCACCCGGAAGTTTAGATGTACAGACACTAGCTTCGCTATTAATCAATGCTACAATATTATCTATATGCTAGAATAAGGAAAACAAATGGAGGGATTAGCATGAAAAGTACAGTACCGCATTTACAAAAGGGTGATACAGTTGGTCTTGTGGCTTTATCAAGTCTAGTGAAGCCAGAAATGCTAGGGGATGCAACATCCTTTCTTGATGATTTAGGTCTTAAATATATTATTGGGGATACCATTCAGGCAAAGCACGACTATCTAGCAGGTAGTGACGAGGAGCGTCTGGCTGACTTTCATGGGATGGTAAGAAATCCAGAGGTGAAGGCAATTTTTTGTGTCAAGGGGGGCTATGGATCTGCCCGAATTGCGGAAAAGATTGACTATGGACTACTTGAAGAAAATCCAAAAATCTTCTGGGGCTTCTCTGATCTTACATATTTACATTGCGCAATTAATGAATTTGCTAATTTAGTGACGTTTCATGGACCGCTCCTTATGTCTGTAGGAAGAATAGATGATGTATCAAAGAAAATGTTTTTACAGCTATTTTCACCGATGGAATTGCAATATACAGAGGATATTTCACCATTAACAACGATTGCACCTGGTGTTGCTCGCGGTCAGATTATTGGAGGAAATTTACGTCGTCTTGTCAGCACATTAGGTACAAAATTTGAAGTTCGCACGGAAGGTAAAATTTTATTGATTGAGAAGCTAGCGGAGACGATTCCACATATTGATTCTATGCTGCAGCAATTAAAGCAAGCGAGAAAGCTTGAGCAGTTAGCGGGTGTTATGATCGGTTCCTTTACACAAACTGAAGCAGATGAAGCGGCACTGCATACTTTAATGAAGGAATATTTTGCGGATTTAGGCGTTCCAGTTGTAGCAGGCTTTAAAATTGGCCATGAAGCAACGAATATTGCTATTCCATTAGGAGTAGATGCTATTTTAGATGCACAGGAAAAGGTACTGAAGATTTTACCTGGTGTGCATTAAAAAAAGCGTTTTATGTTAAATTGATTAAAAATAGGGAGGAAGAAGATGGATATTGAGCAAAAACTATATCAGTCGGTGGTAGAATTGATCGAAAAAAGATACCCTTCTGGTTGGGGTGGTGCTGCAGCAATGTATACAGAAGATGGTCAGATTTTAACGAGCGTAGCACCGGACGTTATCAATGCCTCTACTGAATTGTGCATGGAAACTGGTGCAATACTTGAAGCGCATAAACTTAATACGAAGGTTACTCATAGTATTTGTATTGCCAGAGAAAATGAAAATTCTGTATTTACTGTGTTAACTCCTTGCGGTGTATGTCAAGAAAGGCTTTTTTACTGGGGTGAAAATGTAAAAGCGGCTATCACTAATCCGAATGGTGAATTGATATTTAAAACACTGAAAGAAATACAACCATATCATTGGTATAAAGCATACGAAAAGTAATTAAAAAAATTTTTTCCTTCGTAATGAGGAATAACTAAAAAAAGACAGTACATATTTGTTGTGAAAATATGTACTGTCTTTTTGATTTAATAAGGCTCTGCGTCACGACCTTTATCTTCATCACCATCAATATTGCCAAGTGGTTATGATGTAGATGAATCATTTCGAGCTTTTTGTAAACCTTCTTTTAACAAATGACCGTATGCTTCTTCTGCTAATGCAATCATCGTTTCTTGAATGTCTATATTACAAACTGCTAAATCGCGAATTAAGTTTTCAAGTAACTCATCTCGCTCCCACTGCTCAAAATTACGATATGTTTCTCCTGCTTGCTTCGGTTTGTCGCTTACTGATTTTGTTATAAAGATAAGAACTCATAATAGCCAAAATGAGCAATTTACTCACTCTTGGTAGGTGTATTAAATAAAGCTTTTTTGAGTAAGTAAACAGAAAAACGAATAATTAAAATATAAATAAATGATTCTATAAAACTCATAAATAAAATAAATACATATCGACCGAAAATTTCGATTTCAACTTTATTTGTTAAAAAATGTTGTATTGACCAATCAAAGAATAAATTTTTAAAACTAATAAGTGAAAATAGCCCTAATAAGATAATCCAATACATTAAAGACATTTCAAAATGCATTCCTTTTTTTAACATAATGTTTCACCCACTTATTCTGAAAAATCGGAATTTTCATTAGGTATATTGTAACATAAATTTTCTATGTAAAAATATTGTATTTCTATCTTTATTCACTAAAGCAAGATCAGGTAATTACTTTCATTCGTTTAAGGCCAATAAAAAAGCTCTCCTACACACAAGATGTAAGAGAGCTATTGGATGGCGTTTTCAAGTAATTTCCAAAGTTTGTGAGGTATGGCCATTGCTTATAGTTGGTTATTAGTCATTGGTCATACATTAACAGGTAACTTGTCATTGGTTTAGTCAAGTTAGCACCAAAAGCTAGTTTTGAAAACAGCACATCCAATTCGGTATGAAGTCTTAACGACTCCATAATTTCATTGTATACAGTTTTAAGTGATAAGGAAAGTATTGATTTATCCCGCCCCCATATTAGGTAATGGTATTCATATAACAAGTTAAGCTACATGTATGCTGAAAATTCTAAAAATAAACTGGCTAATTTAGCTAAAAATGGAACTTTGATTCGATTCATTCGTATACATAGTAAGGAACATTAAATTTGAAGAGTAGGGGGATTATATGAGTAGAAAAAATATAATTATTATGATAGTGACATTTATTCTAGAAGTTGTTATTACGTATTTTATTGCCTCATTTTTCTCTGTAAGATTCATCGAAGTAATGTTTTTCACTGGTATGGCTTTTGCTGGAGGAACGTTTTACTTTTCAAGTAGTGGTGGAGCAATGTCTAGGTTATATAGTTCTCAGGCTAGTGGGCAAACAGGTATTATTCAGAAAAGAGAACGCTTCACTTATACAATAGGTCCAGTATTTACTGCTTCATTTGTCTTCTTTTTAATTGGGTTAGTATTCTTTATCCTACTTATTTTTGGGATAATTCCGCCAAGCGAAACTTAAATTATATACTAAACAGGAGCTTTAATTGAATAAATCATAAAGAGACCTCTCCATGATGAACTGCGGTCCATGATGGGGGGTTTTTGTCTGTTTGTTAAAGCAATTTTTCATTTTACCAGCCTTTTTGTATTCACTTCGATAGCATTTGGACTATTAAAAAATACCGGTTTTAGTTAGTTACAATAAGCAGATTTTTATATAAATGTCGAAAAATGACGAATGATTAGGGTGGCAATATACTCCTCCATTTGTCAGAATTGTAATAAAGGGAGACTAGATTGTAATTTAGGAACTTTTTGTACATAATTCTATTTCGTAAAATCTAGTAACATACATTTTTAAAAGATATGCATTTGGAGGGAATAAAGGCAATGAAGAAAGCTTTATTATTACTACTAGCCGTTATGCTAGTTGGATGTTCTGGGGAAGGAACAGAGAAGAAAAAAGAGGCAAGTGTAAATAAAGAAGAGGAAAATGTAAAAAAAGAAGAGGTTGTTAAGGAAGAGAAAGTTGTTCCAGTAAAATATGCAGAGGTTGATCCTGAATCAAAAGCTGCGGTAGAGAAGTTTGTTAAAAAATACAATGTCCAAGCGGATTTAATTCAGCAAAGTAAAGAAGTACCAATAAAAATAGACAAGATTCCAGAACCAATAACAAGTGAACTGAATGAAGAGAAAAGTATGTTCTCACAAATCCTATTGGAAACTGATTTTAAACAATATAAAGGCCATTATAAAATAGTCGCTAAATATAACAAGTCTAAAAAAATAACTGGATATAATATTTCTGTAGAAGCAAGCCCTGCAAATGAGGTAAATGAAGAGGCGGATGAATGGCAAGAAGGATTTTTAGCAGCTATGACAACTACTGATGCAATAGGATTGAGTATAGATACATTTGAAGTACATTTAAATAAAGCTTTAGAAGAGGAGAAAGACACTCATTCATATATTGATTCTAATTATAAGGTAACTATTCTTATGCCTGATATCGATTTAGGGGTATTTGAAATTAGTTATGATTTAACTAAATAGAAAATCAATCCCTTGATTTCTCACTGACTTCCTTTAAGAGAAGCTGCACATGCACAAGAATTGCTTGAAAAATCATTAGCTGTAGGAAAGGTTGTTCTCATATTACAACTACTCCTCAAGTCCTGAATAAATAGACAATAAAAGACGTTTAGCCACCATGGTTGAACGTTTTTTTGAACTGCTCAAAAAAGTTCTTTCCTTACTAATTTTTGTTAATCCAATACGCAACGTAAACCCTTTATTTTACCTGAAATGTCGAAAAATGACGAATGATTATGATGGTAATGTGCTCCTCAATTTGTCAAAATTGTAATAGTGGGATATGGAATATTATTTTAGGAGCTTTTTGTACTATAATTCTATTTCATTAAATCTAGTATCCTACATTTTTAAAAGATATGCATTTGGAGGGAATTAAGGTAATGAAGAAAGCTTTATTATTACTACTAGCCGCTATGCTAGTTGGTTGTTCTGGGGAAGAAACAGAGAAGAAAAAAGATGAGGTTGTAAAGGAAGAGAAAGTCGTTCCAGTAAAATATGAAGAGGTTAATCCTGAATCAAAAGCTGAAGTAGAAAAGTTTGTTAAAAAATACAATGTCAGAGTGGATGTATATAAACAGGAAACTGAAGAAGCTATATTATTAGAGAAGATTCCAGAACCAATAACTAGTGACCTTAATGAAGAGAAGAAAGTTTTGTCACAAATCCTATTAGAAACTGATTTTAATAAATTTAAGGGTCATTATAAAATAGTCGCTAAATATAATAAGGATAAAAAAATAACTGGATATAATATTTCTGTAGAAGGACTCCCAGAAAACGAAGTAAATGAAGATGGAGATGAATGGGGAGAAGGAATTGCCGCTGCTATATCAGTTGCTCAATCATTAGGATTAAATATAGATAAATTTATTGAAGCAATAGGTGTAGCGGAAGAGAAAGGCACTCATTCATATGTTGATTCCAATTATAAGGTAACTGCTCTTTTCACTGATATCGATTTAGGAAAATTTGAAATTAATTATGATTTAAGTAAGTAAAACAAAAAGCATCCCAAAGCTACACTCCAATTTGTTAAACTCAATTGGAGGTGCAGTTCAAAAAGGATGCTTTTTTTATTGCAGTACTTTACGATCTGATTAGAAATAACGAGAATCATCGAAATTGATTTCAACACTATAATTCTTTGCATTGATAAGATTCGATAATTTATGTGCATCTTTTTCTAGAATATTAGCACGTTCACGGTACTCATCTGGTTCATACATAGCAATTTCATAAAGCATTGTATTTTCACCATACCCCATTCGTACACTTTCTTTTTCGTGCATACTAAACTGTTTGCAAACCTCAGCATCAGCACGGAGCTGTGTTGCGAGCTCAATCGCTTCAACTAATGTCAGTTTTTCTCCTTTAAAGTCTACGAAGTTTGTTATATTTGCTTCATATACTAAACGATCTAAAGTACGGATATCAAGGCGTACTTGTGCTAACTCAGCTTCAATTACTTTCATTGCACGATTACTCGATTTGGGAGCTTGCCCTTTTTCGACAGTTACAAAAGCGCTACGATGTAATTCCCTAACGAGCTCCTGAACCTTTTTTGCTAAAATACTTTTTAGTTTAACGGCTTCAGCAAGATTAATCATGAAAACACGTCCTTTTACAGTGTAGTAGATGGTGATGCGTTAGTTAATAAGGCAGTATGATAATCACCGCCATGTATTTGGTTAAACATTTTGCCTGCAGATGCAAGAAGTTCTTCTGCATTTTCTTCAGACAGTGATGGACGAAGGTAGAAAATATGTAGAGCCTCGGTCGTTTCCTCTGAAATAGAGGTACGCTTAGAATCGACAAATGGTGATCCAAATGCTCCGTTAGCATCACAGCTATATAGGATATTTTTTAACGAATTATAACGCTCATTTAAGCCCTCATAGCCAGTATCCTCATTGCCAAGTGCGATTTCTATATTTCCTTGTAGTTTAGCTACATCATATAAGCCTACTGGAATTTCATATTGCAAAGAGAGGAAATTATTTAAATCAACACCAGAGTGAAGCGGGGTTAAATAATTTTGCTTACTAATTCGGCGCATTAAGCTTTCTGCTGAGTGACGATAGCGGTTCGGGTCAGCGCCAAGCTTTTTCCATAGTTGTCGCCATTCTGCAATACCCTCACGTTGTGTCACAGGGCTTTCCTGCATTTCTAAAAAGAGGTTTTCCTGATACAATTGCATGCGACCTTTAATCATTTGAGGCGATTCTGCAACGACAATTTTGGTATAATGAATAATGCCGATTTTTAGCTCGGGATGTTGTGTCAATAGAGATTGATTAATTGAAATTTCCATAAACATCACCTACTTTATCTATTTTTATTATTGTATCATGTAAGGAGTTGGAAATAAAATGAACATACATGACCTACAACGTGAATTTGTGGCGTATGCAATGTCCATTGGTGTAGACAAAATTGGCTTTACAACAGCAGCTCCGTTTACAGAATTAAAAAATAGACTGCGTCGTCAGCAAGAGCTTGGCTATCAGTCTGGTTTTGAAGAAAGCGATATTGAAAAACGTACCGAACCCCTACAGCTGTTAGCGGGAGCAGAAAGCATTGTGGCGATCGCTGTAGCCTATCCGTCGCGTATGCAAAATGCACCTGTTGGTAAGAAGGGAGCAAGACGCGGGATTTTTTGCCGCGCTTCCTGGGGTGTCGATTATCATACAGCATTACGTGAGCGATTGAAATTATTATCAGCCTGGCTTGAGGAGCGTATAGAAGGTGCGCGTATTGAATCAATGGTTGATACGGGGGCACTTGTGGATAGGGCAGTTGCAGAACGTGCTGGGATAGGCTGGAGCGGAAAAAACTGCTCGATTATTACACCTGAGTTCGGTTCCTATGTATATTTAGGAGAGCTTATTACGAATATCCCTTTTGCGCCTGATACGCCTATGGAGGATGAATGTGGAGATTGCCGTTTATGTTTAGATATTTGCCCAACAGGCGCGTTAATCGAGGGAGGACAGCTAAACTCTCAGCGTTGTATTGCTTTTTTAACGCAAACTAAAGGAATGTTACCTGATGAGTTTCGTACCCATATTGGTAATCGTTTGTATGGCTGTGATACATGTCAGACAGTATGTCCAAAGAATAAAGGGAAGATTAACTGGATACATGAAGAATTTAAGCCTGATCCAGAACTTGCAAAACCTTTACTTGTGCCACTTTTAACGATTTCAAATCGTGACTTTAAAGAAAAGTTTGGACATGTTTCTGGTTCATGGCGAGGGAAAAAGCCAATTCAACGCAATGCTATTTTGGCGCTTGCCCATTTTAAAGAGGAAGCTGCAGTACCAGACTTAGTAGCACTTCTTAACAAGGATGAACGACCTGTTATTCGAGGAACAGCAGCATGGGCTTTAGGCAAAATAGGCGGGGAGCAAGCTCAATCTGCATTACTTGAAGCAAGAGTAAAAGAACAAGACGAGGAAGTATTCGTTGAAATTAATAAAGGTTTACAATTTTTTAGCTAAGGAAGTGTACCGTTATGCCATTGCATATCGTTTTATATCAACCAGAAATTCCAGCGAATACAGGAAATATTGCACGCACATGTGCTGGAACAAATACCTCATTACATTTAATTCGTCCTCTTGGCTTTTCCACGGACGATAAAATGCTAAAACGTGCTGGCTTAGATTACTGGCATAGTGTAAATGTCGTATACCACGATTCACTAGAGGATTTTCTAGAGGCATCCAAAAATGGCGACGTTTATTTAATTGAGACATATAGTGAAGAGCCATTTACGACACATGATTTTAGTAATAAAGATCGTGATATTTACTTTATGTTTGGAAAAGAAACGACTGGCTTGCCAAAGGAATTTGCGTATGAGCGTCGCGATATGTGTTTGCGCATTCCACAAAGTGAGCATGTCCGTTCACTTAATTTATCGAATACAGCAGCCATTGTTATTTACGAAGCGTTGCGTCAACAAGGATACCCAGGGTTAAATTAGTAAAAGCAGTTCTCACTTAGAGGAGAACTGCTTTTGTTTTTTCCGTTAGACTAAAGGTTTTGGAAAGAGATGGGAGACTTACGAGAGACGGATAGAAACCGTCAAGTGACGGATAAAATCCCGCAAACGACGGATAGCTCGACAAGTGACGGATAGAACCCGTCAATCGACGGAAAGAATCCCGCAATCGATGGATAGAACCCGTCAATCGACGGATAAAACCCTGCAAACGACGGATAGCTCGGCAAGTGACGGAAAGACTCCCGCAAACGACGGAAAGCTCGACAAGTGACGGATAGAACCCGTCAAGTGACGGATAGAACCCGTCAAGTGACGGATA
>NZ_JARVRU010000010.1:0-8979 GCF_030209535.1 Lysinibacillus sp. fls2-241-R2A-57 | reverse complement strand
CGCCGCTCCGCTTTCGCCGCTCCGCTTTCGCCGCTCCGCTTTCGCCGCTCCGCTTTCGCCGCTCCGCTTGCCGCTCCGCTTGCCGCTCCGCTTGCCGCTCCACTTACACACAAAAACCCATGTTGCTCCAATCAGCTCATCGAACACCTAAAGATAGCGCCGAGTCGGAACGAAAGGAATCCTGAGTTATGAGTGCGCTCCATTTATTTACAGCCTGGAAGAGCTTGATTTTGCCATGTAGTAGATTTGCTGAATGTGGGTATAAGTTTGTAGAAAAGATTTTATTTTCGTTATAATAATCTCAATAGTATGAAAAATTAGAGGGGTTGTTCGCTATGAAGGAAGCTTTAAATCGTTTGAGGCCAAGATTAATGGAGATTTTCACGTATTTACATGCGAATCCAGAAATAAGCTGGCATGAGGTAGAAACAACAAATTATATTTTTGATTTACTAACACGTGAAGGTTTTTCGCCAATCCGCTTTAAAAACATTCCAGGGCTTTATGTTGATGTGGGAAATGGTGATCCTAAAGTTGGTTTGCGTACGGACATGGACGCATTATGGCAAGAGGTAGATGGTGAGTTTCGTGCGAATCACTCCTGTGGGCATGACGGACATATGACGATGGCAATCGGTGCTCTATTACTTTTGAAAGAGCTTGGTCAATCATTCAATGGTACAATTCGTATCATTTTTCAACCGGCTGAAGAAAAAGGAACAGGTGCTTTATCTGTTTTAAAAGAAGGAATCATTGATGATTTAGACTTTTTATTTGGTGTCCATGTAAGACCTGTCCATGAGCTTGAAGACGGTACATATTGTGCTGCATTGTACCACGGGGCCTCTCGGATGCTTGAAGGAGAAATTATTGGAGAAGATGCCCATGCTGCAAGACCGCATCTCGGTGTGAATGCCATTGAGGTAGGGGCAACTATTATCGAAGATTTAAGAACGATTCATACAGATCCAATGGTTCCTGTATCTATTAAGATGACAAAATTCCAAGCAGGAGGGGAATCTGGCAATATAATTCCTGGGAATGCATCGTTCACCATTGATATACGAGCTCAGCAAAATGATGTAATGGGTGCACTTGCCCAAGGAGTAAAGCGAGTAATTGACTCCTCTAAGCTTTTGCATAAGGTGCAGATTGAATTACGTACTGTAGCAAATGTAGTGGCAGCTGAGGTAGACCCAACTGCTCAATATATTATGGAACAGGCAATTGTCCAAGCGGTGGGACTGTCGAAACTACGAAAGCCAGTGCGTACACCGGGAGGAGAAGATTTTCATCATTATGCTGTTCAACGACCGCATTTAAAATCTACAATGTTAGGTTTAGGTTGTGGGTTAACACCAGGACTACATCATCCAAAGATGAAATTTAAGCAGGCAAGGCTAGTAACGGGAGTTGAAATCCTTACAAGAGCGGTATTGTTAGCATTGGGGTCAGGGAATACAAAGGAGGAATCAGCATAATGTTAGAAAGAGTGCGTATTCAAAAAATAATGACACCTACAGAGATTGCAGAGGTACAAATCTTGAACGTGAAAATTTGGGGGAGTCAGGCTATTCCATTGCATCAATTGTTAGCAGCTGTACAAAATGGTGGACTAGTGCTTGGAGCATATTTGGGTGAAAAGCTGATTGGCTTTAATTATTGTTTTGTTGGTTGTCGTGAAGGGATGATGTATTTGCACTCACACATGATTGGTGTGGAGAAAACATATCGTGAACAAGGTGTAGCTGAATTATTAAAG
This sequence comes from Lysinibacillus sp. fls2-241-R2A-57, assembly GCF_030209535.1. Lineage (NCBI taxonomy): Bacteria > Bacillati > Bacillota > Bacilli > Caryophanales > Bacillaceae > Lysinibacillus > Lysinibacillus sp. fls2-241-R2A-57. Next base: position 7,217 of record NZ_JARVRU010000010.1, on the reverse strand, counting down.
CATGCCCAGCAGGAATATGCAAGAGAACACGGGTTTCAGCTTGTGCGTTGGTTATTTGATCCGCTAGAAGCACGTATGGCTAATTTATCATTTTTGAAGCTAAATGCTTTTAGTTATCAATATGAAAATGATTATTATGGCCCGCTTCAGGATGATTTTAACGAGGGGCTACCTTCAGATCGTATTGTGGTAGAGTGGTGGATTGAACGTAATCAAGTGGAGGATTCCTTGGATGAATTGGAAGAAGAAGCTGAAGAAATTGTGCCTTGGTCTTTGACGGTGGACGGCTTACCTGTGCTCGATATTGAAGGTGAATTTCAACGAGATCAATCATTTTATAAGGACGCCTATTTATTACCTATCCCTCAACTTTTACAAAAGATGAAAGTAGAGAGCCCTAAGCTTGCAGGGGACTGGCGTTATAAAGTTCGTACTATTTTAACGACATTATTTGAACAAAATTATGCGATTGTTCGGATGAAAAAGCACAATGAATATGTGCATAGCTATCTGTTAGTCAGACGCTCCTTACTAGCTTTATAATAAGGATAAGGAGTGAAATTTTGTGAAACTAGAACAGATTACAGTGAGACATATAAAAATGCCTATGAAAGCGCCATTTTCAACGAGTTTCGGAACAATCGATGAAAAAGAGTTTTTACTTATAGAAGCGATAGATCAATCAGGAACTGTAGGATGGGGAGAAGCTGTTGCCTTTGTAGCGCCTTGGTATACGGAGGAGACATTAAAAACAACATGGCATATGCTTGAAGACTTTTTGATACCCATCTTGTTACATAAAGAGATTGGGCATCCAGATGAAGTCAGTACGTTATTTTCCTCTATTCGTCGTAATTGCATGGCGAAGGCTTCTATTGAAGGGGCTATGTGGGATATCTATGCTCAACAAACAGAACAATCACTTGCACAAGCGTTAGGCGGAGATAAGGAGCGAATAGAGGTAGGCGTTAGTGTAGGTATTCAATCTTCTACAGAAGCATTAATTGAGTTATTAAAAGGTCATGTAAATAAAGGTTATAAACGAGTCAAAGTGAAAATTAAGCCTGGTCACGATGTGGAAGTTATTCGTGCTATTCGAGCTGAGATGCCAGATTTGCCATTAATGGTAGATGCAAATTCCGCTTATACATTGAACGATATGAATGTATTGCAGCAACTTGATGCTTTTAATTTATTAATGATTGAGCAGCCGTTAGCTGTAGATGATATTGTCGACCATGCTAAGCTTCAGCGAAAGTTAAAAACGCCTATTTGCTTAGATGAAAGCATCACCTCCTACGAAGATGCTCGAAAAGCGATAGAGCTTGGTAGTTGTGGTGTAATCAATATCAAAATAGGACGTGTTGGCGGTTTAACGGAAGCTAAGAGAATTCATGATTTATGTAAAGAAAATAATATTCCTGTTTGGTGTGGTGGTATGTTAGAGGCGGGAATCGGACGAGCGCACAATATTGCATTAACATCACTAGCTAATTTTATTCTACCTGGGGATACTGCAGGATCTAGTCATTATTGGTATGAGGATATCATTTCACCTGAAGTGTTTGTAGAGGATGGTTATATTCATGTACCACAAACGATTGGAATTGGATATACACCTAATATGCAGGTTATTGATAAGTTAACATTCAACAAGAAGGTTTATCAATAAAATGAAACTACTATCCAGAGGGGGGGACCACAACCCCTCTGGATAGTAGTTGAATACGGGATAAACGAGGAGAGAAGTGATTGAAAAAAAGTTTGCAAATCGGTGGTGCCTATGTAGGAATTATCGTCGGTGCGGGATTTGCATCAGGACAGGAAATCGTACTATATTTTACGAGCTATGGCTTTCATGGAATTTATGGCGCACTAATTGCTACAATTGGATTTGCTTTAGTAGGAATGTGTATTGCACAAATTAGCTCAAGGCTGCGTACGACATCACATAAGGATTTGATTTATCAAATTTCAGGTAATACTGTAGGCTTTGTGATGGATTGTTTACTGTCGCTCTTCTTATTCGGTGTAGCAGTAATTATGTTTGCAGGAGCGGGTGCTACGTTTCAACAAATGTTTGGACTGCCAGTTTGGCTGGGGAGTATTTGTATGATTGTACTTACTATAGCGACAGTTATGATGAATGTGAAAAGCATTATCAATATTATTGCTATTGCCACACCGTATTTGCTAACAATTGTATCGATAATTGCGGTCTATTCATTGGCTACGATGGATTTAACTTTTGTAGAACAAGCTGTTATAGCGCGGCAAGCACAGGTAAGCTCTAAAAGTTGGTGGGTTACGGCATTATTGTATATGTCTTTTAATATCGGTGTATGTTTTTCGCTTTTAACTGTTATGTGTGGATCTATTCGCAATGAAAAGGTGGCGGGGATGGGAGGCGTTATTGGTGGAATTTTGCTAGGAGCTTTAATTCTGCTTATTAACCTTTCCCTTCTTGCAAAAATGAATGTAATCGTTGGTATAGATATACCGATGTTAGTCTTAGCAAATGAGATTCATCCTCTAGTCGGTCTACTAATGTCAATTTCTCTATTAGGGATGATTTATAATACAGCGGTGGGGATGTTCTATTCATTTATGGTAAGATTTTTAAAACCAAGTAAGCCTAGTTTTAAGGTAGCTGCCGTCTTTATCGGTGGTTTGGGCTTTTTAGCAAGTCTTGCCGGCTTTACGACGCTTGTAGCAAAGTTATATGCTGTCATGGGGTATGTTGGTTTTATATTAGTAGTTTTTATTGTTGTTGCATGGCTAAGAGGGGTTCGACAAATGGCATAATTGATAAGGTAATTGAGAAGGAATTAGTATTTTATTCTCAATTACCTTTTTATGTGTATAAAAAACGTAGAAATATTCAGCTCCAAAAATGATAGAAATCCCGAATATACCTTTATTGGAGTGTGATTTTATATAAAACGAGAATAATTCTCAATTGTAGGTTGACTGAGAATGGAAAGATGCTTATAATGAGAATCGTAAGTAATGATAATCATTTTCATTAGAGGACTTGAGGATCAGTTACGAGCAAAAATGAATCTACCGGGGATTACAATGAAAATAAGATATCTTTTAATAGCAACTGTAGTGTTGTCAATTGTGTCACTATTTATCGGTGTAGTAGATATTAAACCTAGTGACCTTTTAGACTTCGAATCAGAAGAAACTAGACTATTCTTGATTAGTCGTATACCGAGACTTGTAGCAATTTTGTTAGCAGGTGCAGGTATGAGTATTGCTGGTTTAATTATGCAAAGCTTAAGTAGGAATAAGTTCGTGTCACCAACGACAGCAGGTACTTTAGATGCTACTGAGTTGGGTGTGCTAATTTCGATGATGTTTTTCACAAACGTCACGTATTTTCAAAAAATTTCCTTCGCCTTCATATTTGCTTTTGCCAGCACACTATTGTTTATGCAAATATTAAATCGAATAAAGTTTAAAGACGCGATCTTTATACCGCTTATTGGCTTAATGTTTGGGAATATCCTTTCGTCGATTACAACGTTCTTTGCGTATAAAGCGGATATTATCCAAAACATTTCTGCATGGTTACAGGGGAATTTCTCATTAATGATGAAAGGTCGTTACGAGCTTTTATACATAAGCGTACCCGTGCTGATTATAGCTTACATTTATGCGAATCGCTTCACAGTGGCTGGAATGGGGGAGGATTTTGCAAAGAACCTTGGACTCTCCTATAAATTCGTTGTGAATTTAGGTTTAGTGTTAGTAGCACTTATTACAACGACAGTGGTGCTTACTGTTGGTGTAATTCCATTTCTTGGTTTAATCATTCCAAATATAGTTTCCTTGTTCAGAGGGGATAATCTCGCTAAGACATTGCCTCATACAGCATTACTCGGTATGTTGTTCTTATTAATATGTGACATTATAGGGCGTGTGCTGATTTTCCCTTATGAAATTCCGATTAGTATGACGGTCGGCGTCATCGGAAGTGCGATCTTCCTAATTATGTTGTTTAGGGGGAAAGCTTATGCGTAACCGTACAAAAATGTTGATATTACTAGGGCTAGCTGTAGCTTCTATTTTACTGTATGTATTTTATGAACTTAATGGTAACTACCATTATGCGTTTCCTCGTCGCCTTATTAAAGTGGTTGCGATGTCGTTAACGGGGATTGCGATTGCTTATTCAACAGTGGTCTTCCAAACGATTACACATAACCATATTTTAACGCCAAGTGTAATGGGACTTGATGCATTATATATGTTGGTTCAAACGTTCATCTATTACTTCTTTGGCTCTATGTCGATATTCGTCATTAATGCCAAATACAATTTCTTACTAGCTGTTTTAGCTATGATTGTCTTTGCGTTAATTTTTTATCTTGTATTGTTCAAGGGAGGAAAACGACCGATTTATTTCTTGCTGCTGGTCGGTATGATTGTCGGAACATTTTTAGGAAGCGTATCAACGTTCCTCCAAGTGTTAATAGACCCGAATGAATTTTTAAGCTTACAAAGTAAAATGTTTGCAAGCTTCAACAATGTGAATTCGGATTTAGTGTGGCTTGCGGCTGTTGTTATCATCATTACCTTCATTTATGGTTGGCGTCACATGAACCAATTAGACGTAATGTCTCTTGGTCGTGATACAGCCATTAACCTAGGGGTACCATATGATAAGCTTGTACAGCGTATGCTCATAGTATCGTCGGTGTTAATCGCCGTTTCTACAGCTCTTGTTGGGCCTATTACGTTCTTTGGCTTAATTGTGGCAAATCTATCATATCAATTTTTTAAGACGTACAAGCACTCTGTGTTAATCACAGGTTCTTGTGTGATGAGTGTTGTTGCTTTAGTCGGTGGACAGTGGATGGTCGAACGTGTTTTTAACTTCGATACAACACTAAGCGTTATTATAAACTTCGTAGGTGGCGTGTACTTCATCTACTTATTATTGAAGGAAAGTAGGTCAGCAGGATGATCCAAGTAAAAGAAATATCCAAGTATTTTGGAAAAAAACCGGTCATTCAAAATGTCAGTGTCGACGTTGCACCAGGGAAAATTACGTCTTTTATTGGACCGAATGGCGCAGGTAAATCAACATTGCTTTCAATGGTAAGCCGTTTACTTAATGCAGACACTGGAGAAGTATTACTCGATAAATCGGATGTACGTCGTTGGAAATCGGATGATTTTGCGAAGCGTGTATCGATTTTAAAACAGTCAAACTATATGAATGTACGCCTAACAATTCGTGAACTTGTTTCATTTGGTCGTTTTCCTTATTCAAAAGGGCATTTAAAGCCAGAGGATGAGCAAAAGGTAGATGAGGCACTTCAATATATGAATTTAGATGATCTTCAGCACAATTATTTGGATGAATTATCAGGCGGTCAACGTCAACGCGCATTTATTGCAATGGTTATTGCACAGGACACAGACTATATTTTGCTTGATGAGCCACTCAACAATTTGGACATGAAGCACTCTGTGCAGATCATGAAAATTTTGCGTAAGCTGGTTGATGAGCTAGGGAAAACGGTTGTCATCGTATTACACGATATTAACTTTGCTTCCGTATACTCTGATCATATTGTCGCATTAAAAAATGGACGTATTGTCAAAGATGGTCCAACAAATGACATCATTAACTCTGATGCGCTTAAGGAAATCTATGATATGGATATTCCTGTTCAAGAACAGAATGGTTGTCGTATTTGCGTGTATTTTAACTCATAGAAGTGATAATGGATGATTATATTCATCTGGACTATAAATAATAATTTTAAAGGAGCAATTTTACAATGAAAAATTGGAAATTATTTACGGTATTAATGGCAATGATGCTATTAGTATTAGCTGCTTGCGGCTCAAAGGACGATGCAAAAAAAGAGGATACAAGTTCTAAAACTGATAGTAAGCCTGCTGAAGAGCAAAAGGAAGAAGCTTCCGCTTACCCAATCACAATTCCAGGTAGCACCAATGGTGAAGATACATTTAAAGAAGTAACGCTTGAGAAAAAACCAGAAAACGTTGTAGTATTTGACTTTGGTTTCCTGGATACTTTAGATGCTTTAGGCGTAAAAGTTGCGGGTCTTCCTCAAAAAAACGTTCCGAACTATTTAAGCAAATATACTGATACAACTTATGTCAATGTTGGTGCTTTAAAAGAGCCTGATTTTGAAGCATTATCTTCTATGAAACCAGATATTATTTTCATTTCTGGTCGTCAAGCACCTGCTTATGAAGAATTATCTAAAATTGCGCCTACTGTATACGTTGGTGTAGATAACGCTAATTTCATGGAATCATTCAAAGTTAACACTGAACTAGCTGGTAAAATCTTTGGTAAAGAAAAAGAAGCTGCTGATGCATTTGCTGCATACGAAGCAAAAGTAGAAGAAGTTAAAGCTAAAACAGCTTCATCTAAGGATAAAGCTTTAATCGTTTTAGGATCTGAAGGTTCATTATCTGCATATGGTTCTGGTTCACGTTTTGGTGTAATTCATGATATCTATGGTGTAAAAGCTGCTGATGAAAACATTAAAGCTGAAACACATGGCGACGATGTAAGCTTCGAATATGTCCGTGAGACAAACCCAGATATTTTATTTGTTGTTGACCGTGACTCTGCTGTAAATCCAAAAGGTGAGTCTGGTACGAAAGCTGCCATTGAAAACGAAATCGTTGGGGCTACTAACGCTGCGAAAAACAATAAAATCTTCTATTTAGATTCACAAGTTTGGTATTTATCTGGTGGCGGTTTAATTTCTGAAACGCAAAAAATTGATGACGTTTTAAAGGCGTTTAACTAATATGTTTGTACAAATTAAACGTATTGTCGTTGCGGAAGAGCATTCGGATAAAATTGTTGAGCGCTTTGGTACAAAAGAAGATGGTCCAACATTGCTTGAACAACAACCAGGTTTTATTGATAAGCAAGTACTTGTAAAAAAAGTACGCCGTGGTGATGAGGAAGTGCTAATTGTGGTTCGTTGGGAATCAGAAGAGGCATGGAAAAATTGGGAGAAGAGCCCTGAGCATATTGCTGGTCATAAAGCAAGTGCAGGTATACCGAAACCCGATTACGTTATCGAAAGCGGTCAAGAAGTTTATTATGTAAAAGGTTAAAAATTAGAGGTGTCTCAAAATTCATTTGAGGCACCTCTTTTGTGTGCCAGGCATGTCCGTCAACTAGGTGATGAAAGTTCACTGTGGGCGTT
>NZ_JARVRU010000172.1:0-8987 GCF_030209535.1 Lysinibacillus sp. fls2-241-R2A-57 | reverse complement strand
TGGTCGATGACAAAGAATGCATGTACGTCTTTGACCGTGGTTACTTGGATTATGAGCGCTTCGATCGTATGACAGATGATGGATTCTTCTTTGTCTCACGTCTACGTAAAAATGCGGTAATACGTGTACTTGAGCCAATTGAGCTGCCTACAGATTCTAAAGTGTTATCCGATGAAATGATTGTGATTGGCACGACGCAAAATCGTGCTGAAAATCTGTTCCGTCTTATTAAAGTATTGGATACGAAAGGTAATGAGTTACATCTCATTACCAATCGTTTTGATATAAGCGCTGACGAAATTGCGGAGCTGTATAAATCGCGCTGGGCAATTGAGTTATTTTTCAAATGGATGAAGCAGCACTTGAACATCAAGAAATTTTACGCGTAAAGCGAGCAAGCTGTGCATAACCAAGTGTACATCGCCATGATTGTCTACTGCTTAAATGTGATAGCTCAGCTGGATACGAGTAGTACACGAACGTATTTACAAATTAGTCGGTGGTTAAAAGCCGCCCCATGGAAACCCGCACATATTTGGATTCGAAAAATCGAAGGAAAAGCGATTCCATAAAGGTTTTCACATTTCTGTCGCCCTCGTCAAAGGATATAGTAAAAAAATGGATGTTTACTACCCTCTGCTCAAGTGTCTTCGTTTTTATTCTAAAAAGATAAAAACAAAAAACAGAAAATTCAGTTAAAATTTTTGCGACGGTAGTGATTTATCAGATATAAATAATATGTTGATTTAGTTTTTCAAAACAATACTTGAGTTGGAAATATTATTTTAAAAAACAGCTTTTCTTGTGAGAAGAAAAGCTGTTTTTTTTGATTTTAAACTATTTTAATGGTTGATCAGCTACTAATTCTATTGTTTGAAGATTTTCCATAGTACCATTCTCATGAGATGCATCGTAATTTTTCACGCGTTTGTTTACTGGAATGATTTCCGTACGGAAGTACATTGGAATTGTCGTTGCCTGTTCGCTCATATATACTTGCCATGTACGGAATGCTTCTGATCGGAATTTTGGATCCATTGCCTTTTCCGAATCAATATCTGCTAACATTTTTGTTAAATCGGCAGTAACATAACGACTAAAGTTAAATTCTGCACCCTCACTATATAAGCCTGCTGGTGATGGGTTTGTACCTGTTTTCCATGCAGCCATAAACATATCGATTTCTGGATCATCAGCCTGTACTTTATCATAGAAGCTGTTGAATTCAATCAGACGGCCAGTAGTTAATTCTACATTTAACCCAACATCCTTCCAATTTTGGCGATAGTATTCAGCAATTGCTTCATCTGTATCTGAACCAGACATTGCTGCTAAACGAATAGTGAATTTTTTCCCGTCTTTATCTTCACGGAATCCGTCTCCATCTTTATCCTTATACCCAGCTTTATCAAGTAATTCTTTAGCTTTTTCAGGATCATAGTGATAGCCCTCTAACGTATCATCATAGTAAGACGCAAACACTGGTGGAATTAATGAATTTGCCCTTACACGTAGACCTTGATAGAATTTTTCTGTAACAGATTCAATATCCATCGCATACCCAATCGCTTGACGTAAATTTACATCATTCATTTTTGACTTCTCATCAAAAATATTTTTACTGCTCGCTTTATCGTATTTCCCTAATTTAAAGCCTACATAAGAGTATGACAACTCAGGTCGACTTAAAGTTGATATATTAGACAGATCTTTTATACCATCATATTGATTTGTTGGGTATTGATGTGCAATATCATATTTCCCAGTTTTCATAGCTTCACTAATTGAAGTTGAAGGAACAACTTCGATAACTACTTTATCTAACTTTGGCTTGCCTTTGTAATAATGTTCATTCGCTACAAGCTGAACAGACTCTCCATTTACAATTTTGTCAAATTTAAATGCGCCAAGTGTTACAGGATTTTTACGAACTGCATCTGAAGCAATTAGGGCGTCTTTAACAGGGATTGACTCTAGCTGATGCTTTGGTGCTGCATAACCCCATAATCCATCCCCAATTGAATAAATAGCTGGTGACACTTTCTTCAATGTAATTTCAATTGATTTTTCGTCAATTTTTTTAATACCAGAAATTGTTTTTGCCTTTCCATCATGATATTCTTGTGCTCCAACAATATTTTGGAAATCGTCATCATAGCGTACGCCGTCGTAATCCGGATGACCAATAATTTCGTAAGGATAAATTAAGTCATCAGCCGTTAATGGTGTACCATCAGACCATTTAACATCCCCTTGAATGGTAATCTTTGCTTTCTTATTATCCTTATCGACCTCTAATTTTGCAATACCTGTATCTTTTACTTGGAAATCTCCATCCAATTCAAAAAGTGTGTTTGATGCGTATTCCATGATTTTGCTATCGTAAGCATCATCTGATAATTCCTGAATGAAAACTCCTTTAAAAGGAGTATCCGTTACAAGCGCTACCTTTAAAGTACCGCCTTTAATAACATCTCCTTCATTTGTTACGTCCACAGGAAGCGCATTTGTTTCCACTTTTGTTTGTGACGGTTTGTCTTTGTTGCCATCATCCGTTTTAGCCGAATCTTTATCAGCATTATTGCAGGCTGCTAATACAAACATCACTGCAAAAATAACGGATAGTAATAACCAATTTTTTTTCATCTTAAATCCTCCCCTTTTATCCCATTCTTTGTTTTACGTCAGCTGCACGACGAAGTGCTTGACCGACATAATTTATACCAAGCATCAAGATTAGAATTAATATTGATGCGGGCAACCACACCCACCACTTTGTAGATAGTACAATCGGATTCGTTGCGTAGCTTACAAGAGTTCCTAAGCTAGGTGTAGATGGTGGTAAACCAAAGCCTAAAAATGATAGACCTGTTTCAATACCAACATTCCCTGCAAAATTTAATGTTAACTCCACAATTAGCAACGAACTTAAATTTGGTAATATCCCCTTAAACATAATGGCAAAATCACTAGTTCCCATTGTTTTAGAGGCATTCACATAATCACGGCGTCCTTCTGATAAGGCTTTACTACGGACTAACCGTGCTGTCCCTATCCATTGGAAGGCACTTAATATTAAAATCAACTCAAAAACACCATATTTAGGAATAATTGTAACTATCACGATTATAATCATTAACGTTGGTAATGTCATGAGAAAATCGATGATACGCATAAATAAATTATCAATAAAGCCGCCATAGTAGCCCATTATAATACCGAGTGCAATCCCTATTGTATTAGCAATAAGCGTAATAGCAATCGCAATTAAAATGGAGTTTTTCGCACCGATAATAAGCTGCCCTAGCATATCGCGCCCAGCCTCATCAGCCCCAAGGAAATAACCATTTACACCTGGCTCTGTATAGCGCTCTAACAATTTGATTTTTAAAATTTCATCTTGGTCCAAAATCATTGCCATAATTAATATCGTAATAATCAGTAAATTTATACCGATAAATGAAAATAACGCTAGCTTATCTTTTCGAAATTCACGTATTACAACTTGTATCCCTGTTGGTGGAGTACTTTCAACTGTCATTGTGTCATTTTTTTGTTCCATTCCTATTCACCTCTCCTTAAACATTAAATTTAGCAGTTAGTCTATGCGGATACGTGGATCAACAATGCTCATAATAATATCTGACAGTAGACTACCTAATAATGCTAAGAAGCCATAAAGCATAACGAGAGCTGTAATCACACTATAATCGCGACTCGTTATAGAATTGATGAATAATTGCCCCATACCTGGGAAGCCAAAAATTGTTTCTATGAAAATTGAACCACCTAATAAGCCCGTAATTGTAAAACCTAGAAAGGCTGCAATCGGCAATAAGGAATTGCGGAAAATATGTCTTCTATAGATTCTTTTCATCGGTACACCTTTACTACGTGCTGTTTTTACGTAATCCTGTGTCTTAGCATCGATAATTTCTGAACGCAAATATTGAATAATCGTTGTCGTACCTAAAATTGCATATGTCATCGCAGGTAAAATTAAATGATAAATGCGATTCCAATAATATTCCAGCGTTCCCGGTTCTACACCTACATCAACTGTCCCACTCGTCGGGAACCACGCTAAACGATAACCGAAAATATATAAGAAAATTAAACCCAAGACAAAAGTCGGTATCGCGTAGCTTATAAAGCTATAAAGGGTAATCGACTTATCAAGCAATGTATCTTGCCTGCGCCCCGCAATCATTCCTAATGGAATAGCAATCGCATAAACGAGAATCGCACTTAGTAGAGCGAGCCAAAATGTATTTAATGCGCGCTCACCAATCAGTGTGGACACCGCAATTTTATATGTATAGCTTTGTCCAAAATCTCCTTGCAAGGCGTTAGTTATCCAATGGTAATATTGCACATACCATGGGTCATAATATCCTGCCTGAATTCTCAATTCTTCGATACGTGCAGGGTCTGTTTCAGGTGTAATCAATCCTGTAAATGGATCACCCGGCATTTGCTTCGCCAAAATAAAGATAATTAGGCTTAGCACAAACATTTGAGGAATCATCAAAAGTGTTCGTCTAACAATCGTTTTCCACATTTTATATCCCCCCTGCCATCGCAACCATATGTGTTTCTGAAATGGATTTTAGCGGGTATACTTTTCCATTCTCATCATAATATTGATGCTGCTCTTTCTGATAATTCTCTTCTACTTTTTGTCGAATTAATTTCCGTTCCAAGCGTGTCTCTGGCTCAATATTTGGAATGGCAGATAAAAGACGTTTTGTATAAATATGTTGTGGATCCCTATATATATCATGTCTCGTACCCGTTTCTACGAAGCGTCCTTTATACATAATGGATATATGATCGCACATATGTTTTACAACACCTAAATCATGTGAAATAAATAAATAAGTAAGCCCATACTCATTTTGAATATCTTTCATAAAGTTTAGCACCTGTGCTTGTACGGATAAATCTAGTGCAGATACAGGTTCATCAGCAATAATCATTTTGGGATTACAAGCAACAGCTCGCGCTATTCCAAGACGTTGCTTTTGACCACCAGAAAATTCATGCGGATATTTTAACAATACATCTTCAGACATACCTACAATGGCTAGTAACTCTTTTATGCGCTTACGCTCCTCTTGATCACTAAGCTTCATAAAATTCCGGATAGGCTCAGCTAAAATGTCTAATACCCGTTTTCTAGGATTCATACTTGAATGAGAATCTTGGAAAATCATTTGAATATCTTTGTTATAAGCTGAATTACGATTTCTACGCTGGTTTGTAACATCCTCACCTTCATAGAAAATTTGACCTGACGTGATTTTTTCTAAACCAATAATGGCCTTTCCTGTCGTGGATTTTCCAGACCCTGATTCTCCTACTAACCCATATGTTTTTCCTTTTTCAAATTCCATTGTGACGCCATCAACCGCATATACCTTATCGATTACTGTATTAAAAAAGCCCCCTCGAATTGGGTAATGAACGTTTAAATCGTTAATTTGCATAAAGCTCATACAGCCCCGCCTCCTTCTTCACCTTCTAAATGAAAGTGTTTCCAGCAGGTACATCTAACAAAATGACCTGGTGCAATTTCATGTAATTGTGGTTTTCTTTCATGTGCAGATGCATCTATCCACGGTATTCGTGCTGAAAATCGGCAGCCTTCCCGAGGTAAATTCTTCAGAGATGGCACCATACCTTGAATAACTTCAAGTCTCTCATTTTCACTATGTGTTTGTGGGATAGAATTCAATAGAGAACGAGTATAAGGATGTTTAGCATTATTAAATAATTCCTGAACAGGTGCTTCTTCTACTACTTCACCTGCATACATCACTGCAACTCGATCAGCCATTTCTGCCACAACGCCTAAATCATGGGTAATTAAGATAATACCTGTTTCGGTTTCTGACTGTAGTGCTTTTAATAGATCAAGTATTTGAGCTTGAATAGTCACATCTAGAGCAGTTGTCGGTTCATCTGCTATTAAAATGGATGGTTTACACGACAATGCAATGGCAATCATGACGCGTTGACGCATTCCTCCAGACAATTGATGAGGGAATTGTCTTGCCACACGCTCCGGATTAGAAATACCTACTTGATTCAATAATTCTATTACTCTCTCCTCACGTTGTTGCTTTGAGAGTTTTGTATGATACACTAGCCCCTCTGCAATCTGTTCTCCTATCCGCATTAACGGATTAAGAGCGGAAAGTGGATCTTGGAAGATAAAACCAATATCATTACCACGTAAACTATTGAATTTCTGCTCATTTAGTTGCGTTAAATTTTGATTATTATAAAGAATGTCACCTGTTACCTTTGTGTTAATTTCATTGTGCAAGCCTACAATAGTAGTTGCTAATGTACTTTTACCACAACCAGATTCCCCAACGATTGCTAATACTTCATTCTTTTTAAGCGAAAGCGAGACATCCTCTACAGCAGCGTGGTAAGTTTCTTTAATTCGGAAACTTGTAGTTAGATTTCTAATTGTTAATAGGTCATTTGCTGTATTCAAACAATCTCTCCTCCATATTCAATATTCTGAAAAATGATTATACTTACGGTTTCAAATTTATTTCAGAATTATATTTATTGAAATATTCGTTTACACCTCCATTTACATTTGTAAACGCCTTAATAATTTTTTTACTTTTTCAGCCAACCAAAATAGATGATAGAATTGTCTGAAAATTAATCGTAATATTATTTTATATGGAAATAATACATTAAATCAAGTACATTTTTTGAAATATTGTAAATATACAAATAAATAAATCCCATACATCTTAATCAAATAATCTTATTAGCTTAATTATTTCTTTACTTAATTGTTTGTTTCTTTTTTAACCCTTTAACTACACTCTTCGATTTTTGTTATCTAAATATAATATTTTTTTATAAATAATATTTTTCATTTCTAATAAATACACTTAAATTTCTCGATTAATTCTATATAACAGTTAAAAATCATCATTTTTCATCATTATACAAAAATCCCCATTTTAGTTATTTTTATTTTCAATATATAGTTTTCTCATTTAAAGCGTTAAAAACTTAAAATCATTATCGCTACACTGAAAAAGTAATTTTGGGATATCTTTTTTCTAACCACTTACGTACTTCTTGATTACAATTAATATATTTTTTCTAAAAAAATAATTAACTTTATAAATAATATATGTAGAATTAAAGGAAAAATATGATAAAAATTCGAATAATAGCAACATAATCACTTATGCCTCAGCATAATTGCGTCTGGAATCGGCATTGTGCTTGCACAAAAAACTCCTTTCCGGATCCGTAACATCCACCGGAGATTTTGGCCAACAGATGTTTTTTGTGCGAAAGCGAAGCGGCAGCAACAGATGTTTTTTGTGCGAAAGCGTAGCGACAGCAACAACAGATGTTTTCGAAGTTAAAATTTGATTAATTAATTTAAGGGGGCGTATTTTTAATGATTAATATAGTAGATTCTTGGTTTACAGTAGAAGAAATTAATGAAGAAACGTTTGCAATAAGCGAGTATGGGCATTGGGAAAAAGTCCATTCATTTTTACTTATCGGGACAGATAAAGCTGTTTTAATTGATACTGGTTTAGGAATCGATAATATCGAAAGGATTTGTAATCAACTAACCTCTTTACCTATTACGGTCCTCACTACTCATGTTCATTGGGTAACTAAACTGTTACGATAAATTCAGACAAAACTATACAAGTCTGTATAGAAGCATAGATTTATAACAGAATACCCTTCGTATCAAGCGATTGGTGCGAACTCCACGTTAATTGCTTTTAACTCCTAAAGCCTTGTGACCAACGCGGAGCTGGAAACGGCAGACGTAACGGTGCGAAAGCAGAAAAAACAACAAGGATGGCATAAGCTGAAAAAAATCACTCAGTGTCCGTAAAGGATCATCGTGACAACGGAAAACGGTGGCGCTAAGTGCTTTAGCAATGGATGTTTAGCAGCGAAAGTCCTAAATCTCTAATGAGACAAGGAAGACGTTCAACGACTATCTCCTTGAGGGAGAGTAAAACCACAAGCGAATGGCGGAAGAAAAATGTGGCTCTTATCAGGAAGATAAGATGAAGATATAGTCTGCGCTTATGTGAAAGCATAAGAGGTCTACTCGTGAGAGAAAGACTGCATGAAGGGTTGCGCCTTCGTGCGAACAAGAAAAATAAATACAAATTTAGGAAATGTTAACGCACCTCTCTAGATATGGTAATATGCTGTTAAAATAGCGAAAGAGAGGTGGTACACATGGAATTAATGTCCATTGAAAATTTGCTAAACGTGTTGGTGTAAATGCTGTCTTTGCCAATAGATTATACGTTCAACGGTCGAAGAAAACTAAACGATTGATTGACGAGGTGAAATACAATGATCCTGGCGACAAAGATAAGACTAAAACCAACTAAAGAACAAGAGGTTTTGTTTTGGAAGTCTGTGGGGACTGCGAGATGGGCTTACAATTATTTCTTGGCTGAAAGCGAACGTATTTATAACGACGAGAAGCGTACAGTCAAAGAAGGAGAAATTCGTAAGAAAATTAATAATGAACTGAAACCAACAACGCATAAATGGCTAAAGGAAGTCGGAAGCAATGTGATGAAACAAGCGGTGAAAGATGCCGATATTGCTAGAAAGCGTTGGTTCGAAGGCATTACTGGAAAGCCAAGGTTCAAAAGCAGACGAAGAAGTAAAGTTAGTTTTTATGTAAATTATGAAAGTTTAAAACGAACAAGTGAAGGTTTTAGAGGTGAAAAGATTGGTATTGTAAAAACTTGCAATGCACTTCCTAAGCTTAAAAAAGGTCATAAATATTCGAATCCACGCATTTCATTTGACGGACGAAATTGGTTCTTATCCATTGGCTATGAGCAAGAATTTGAGCCATTTGATTTGACAGGCGAGAGTTTAGGCATTGATGTCAGTATTGAAAAATTGGCAGTTTGTTCTGATGGTGAGTACAAAGAGAACATCAACAA
>NZ_JARVRU010000048.1:0-9017 GCF_030209535.1 Lysinibacillus sp. fls2-241-R2A-57 | reverse complement strand
CTTCGGGGTTCGGGACTTACACCCTATAGTTCATACGCATGCCGGGCGCACCAAATAAAAAAAGAGAGGAATTCTCCTCTCTTTTCTTTTTAATTATTGTAATAATTGTAGAACGCCTTGTGGCTGTTGGTTAGCTTGCGCTAACATAGATTGTGCAGCTTGCATTAAGATGTTGTTCTTCGTGAAGCCCATCATCTCTTTTGCCATATCTGTATCACGGATACGTGATTCAGCAGCTGTTAAGTTTTCAGAAGTTGCACCTAAGTTATTGATTGTGTGCTCTAAGCGATTTTGAACAGCACCTAAATCAGAACGAGTAGCTGATACTGTTTTTAATGCATCATTGATTTTTGTGATTGCATTATCAGCAGCAGATTGTTTAGAAATGTTAATATTTTTAACGCCTAGTGCAGATGCACCCATGTTTGCAACTGAAAGCTTAATGTTTTGTTTCTCATTAGCTCCAATATGGAATACTCTACCTTTGAATGAACCATTAAGTAGTTTTTGAGTGTTGAACTCTGTATCTGTAGAAATACGTGTAATTTCTTCAGATAATGCATTGATTTCTTTTTGAAGATCATTACGGTCAGCTGATACGTTTGTATCGTTCGCAGATTGTACTGATAATTCACGCATACGTTGTAGAATTGAGTGAGTTTCGTTAAGAGCACCCTCAGCAGTTTGGATTAAAGAGATTGAGTCTTGAGCGTTTTTAGTAGCCATATCAAGACCACGGATTTGTCCGCGCATTTTTTCAGAGATTGCTAAACCAGCAGCATCGTCACCAGCGCGGTTGATTTTGTAACCTGAAGATAATTTCTCAAGGTTTTTAGAAGATTGAGTGTTGTTGAAAGCTAGGTTACGGTGTGTGTTTAAAGCTGAAATGTTGTGTTGAATTCTCATTTGGAATTCCTCCTTGAATGTTTGTTTGTTTATTCCACATCCGTGTGGAATTTCGGATTAGGTAGTATGTACTTCCTGCATCCTACACTCTATATATCGTTAGTAGTTGGAAATGTTTAATAGTTTATTGAAAGTTTTTTTATTTTTTTATGTAATAGATTACTAATTTAAAAAATTGGCGAAAACTAAAAGCATTTATTTTTTCTTCAACTGTTCCAAGAAGCTTGTTGATGATGACAATGCTTCTTTATTCTGGGCTTGAATGGCTGCAAAAACTTCTGAACGGTGTACTTTGACCGTTTTTGGTGCAACGATGCCGATTTTAATTTGTTCACCTTCAACTGCTAAGATTTTAATCTCGATTTGGTCGCCAATCATAATAGATTCATCTTTCTTTCGTGATAAGACTAGCATTATTTCGCACTTCCTTCCAATGTTTGCATCGGGAAGCGTAATGGATAGGATTTATTATCTTGAAGAACTATTTGTTTTCCTAATTTTTTCTCCATATTAATAATTACGGGTGCGAGCAAATTGATAGTAGAATCTTGGAATGATTCCTTCATTGTCACGATAGCATATGTAAGTACATCTTCTGTTTTTTCAATTTGAAGCTGCTTATAATCCTCTTCGCTAATATCAAAACTATAATCTTTTTTGAAAGCAAATGGATAGCCCACTACAAATCCAATTTCTGCATGCTCCACTGATTGCAGTATAGCTAATGGAAGATCTGCATCAAGAGGTAGTATGACGAATTTTTTTTCATCTTCTAATCCTAATAACCCATGTTCAAATGTAATAATGTCCTGATCAATAATTTCGACTTCACCTAAAAATTTAGTAGTGATTTTCATTTAATTTGCACTCCTTTAAATGACGACATCGATGTCAACATCTGGTCTTTGTACCATTGTACCAGTTACTTTTCCTGGTGTGTATTCGTGTATTGGTTTGTTCACCTTTGCGTCAATAATTGGTTCTCTACGCTGGATATTGACGTCCGTTGTCCCAGGTGTATAGTCAATTTTGACAGAACCCACAGATGGAACAAATTTAATATTATAAGGTCCCGGACGATGTGGTCCGTGATTTTGTTTAGCAATATTTTGGATTGTCGCACGCCCCTGATCTTTACCAGAGTTATCCATCATTTGACGTCCCTCTCTAGCTCTTCGCGCCATCCCCTTGAGTGCCTCTTGTTTACCTTTTTCTGCGTAGTTTGCACTTGATTCAAGAGGGCCGATTAAACCTAAATCACGTCTCGCTTGTGAAGAATCTATTTTTAGTACACCACGAGTAGTATTTATATCGAGTATTGCTGCTGGTTGTTCAATATGCTGTGTTGCTTTTGGTTGTTTAATATACTGTTGCGGCTTAGATATATTAAGGTCTATTTTCGCATCTGTTGTATGAATTTGGATTTGTGGGAGTTTCATATAAACATCTCCTTTCAAGAAAAGCGTCTGAACAAAGTGTCCAAACGCTTTTGATTAATTAGCGGATAAAATCCACTAAGGTTTGTTGAATAATTTTAGCACCTACTGAAAGTGCAGCTTGGTGAATTGATTCATGTGTGACCATCTCTGTAATAGCTTTTGCATAATCCACAGACTCATTATCTCTCAATTGCTTTGTAACATTGACTTCTCGTATACCTAGACGATTTTCCATCATCTCTACACGATTTTGACGTGCACCGATGTCAGCCTGTGCCTCTAAAACTTTATTATGCATTGTTGTGATATCATCACTGGTACTTGATGAAGAAACACCACCAAGCATATCGCCAATCTCTTTACCAGTTTTTGTTGGGTCACCTAGTAAATTAGAGATTTTCCCCATCATATCATCTATATTTTTAAACAGATCTTTACCAGGTGTATTGACAGGAATTTGAATCCCATCAAAAATTTCTATATTCACACCATCTGCATTGACATTTTGATTCAAAGTGCCGCCAGTAAATAAAGGCTCATTCGTTCTCGTTCCACTGAATATATAGCTACCATCAATATTCGTATTCCCCACATCTTGAATTTGTTGGCGAATTTGGTCAATTTCCATTTTCATTTTTTCTCGATCTTCAGGTGTGTTTGTATCATTTGCTGCTTGAACAACGAGCTCACGCACACGCTTCATTTGTTCGCCAACTTGATTAAGGGATTCATCCGTTGAATCTAACCAGCTACTTGCTGTAATCATATTACGAGTGTATTGTTCGACTTTTGCTAAATCACGACGATAGCCCATACCCTTTACTGCGATGACAGGGTCGTCTGATGGTCGATTGATTTTTGAGCCAGAAGCAAGTTGATCCTGAAGCTTAGACATTTTGCCATAGCTATTATTTAAATTTCGAAGCATGTTTCCTGATAACATTGATTGTGTTACGCGCATTTCGTAAAAACTCCCTTCTTGTAGGTCGGAGAGTTATTCTCCATAAATTGCTTACTATTTTAATCTTATAGACCAACTCGGCCCATACCATTAATAATTTTATCTAATGTTTCATCCACAACTGTAATCATACGTGCATTTGCATTATACGCTTGCTGGAAAGTAATCATATTTGTCATCTCTTCATCTAAAGAAACGGAGCTCATAGCGTCACGGCTATTTGACACCATCAAACGTTGAGATTCAGAAGTTGCAGCTAGACGAAGGGCTTCTTCACCGTCTACACCAACTTTTCCAACGATTCCTTGATAAAACGATTGCAAAGTCGCATTTCCAATTGATGCATACAATTTATGTTGCATATTCGCAAGCTCATAAGCATGCTTACCGTCCCCTTCTTTAGTTTGCCCAGAAGATGCAGCTAAAAGGTTTGGGTTATCTTTAATAGCTTCATTAACTTTAATACCACCTGCACCAGTACCTTCAAAGAACACGCCTCCATTAGTAGAAGCGTTTATAACGTTGCCATTTGCATCTTTTTCTTCTAGTGTATAGCCTTTTGCATGCAGGTCATTAAATTCTTGAATAAAGGCATCCGCTAACTTGTCTAATTCTGCTAATGTTTCAGGATAGTAGCCCTTTGTAACACCACTTGCATCATTATAGCCATAGGAATTAACTAGAGATAGGAATTTCCCCTTTGATGCTTCGAAGTCCTGTTGTTTAATCGCAGTTTGTGAGGTAGTGACAGTCCCCGCTTCATGAGCGTCTAAAGATGCAATCCCTGTTAGCTGCAATTCAGAAAATACATTTGAAATGTCTTCTCCTGTCACCTTACTACCTTTACTCCCCATTGCAGTGAATTGAGCAAAATCTTTTCCATCTACTAAATCTCTGACAACACCATCAGCGCCCTTATATGTAATTTTCAAACTACCTTCAGCAACTTCAGATGCAAGACCGCCTGAAGGAACACGCTCGATAGACACCGGGATATATTCATTTAGCTTATCGACCAAAACATCACGCACATCGTACAAGTCATTTGGCACGTGTCCACTTGGTTCAACCTCTTGAATTTGTTTATTAACAGCTGCAATTTGCTTTATAATCGTATTAATTTGCTTAGTAGAGACATCAATCTCGTTCCCAAGATTACCTTGAATCATTTTTAATTGTGTATCAAGATATCTAAAGGACTCTGCTAAGTGGTCTGCACGACCAATAGCAACCCTACGTGAAGCCATATCTGCTGGCTTACTCCCTACATCTTGCAGCCCTTTCCAGAACTGTTCGAATGCTTTATCTAAACCAAATTCGGAAGGTTCATTTACAATATCCTCCATCTGAGAGATCGCCTTTGTTTTTGATTCCCAATAACCCAGTTTATTCGTTTCTTGACGATATTGACGATCGATAAATTCATCGCGAATACGTTGAATGGACCCTGCTTCAACACCAGTACCAAGATGACCTGGATAAACAGGTTGATTTAAGCCTGCCGTTGGAAAGCCAGGAGTTGCTTGCATATTTACTCGTTGGCGAGAGTAACCTAATGTATTTGCATTGGAAATATTATGTCCAGTAGTATATAAAGCTGTTTGTTGTGTAAATAAACCACGTTTACTAGCTTCTAAGCCCATAAATGTTGAGCGCATTATTTTTCCTCCTTTTAGTAACGTTTATAATTTCAAGCATAGTTTTCTTGCATAGACGTAAGAAACTATGCTTGCGAATCGAAATATGATTTTTTGGCCATTGAATTTGTGCCGCGTACTTCACTGCCTGAGTAATTGATTTGTTCAGGTCGAGGTCGTAAAGCATCTAGTGTGAGATTGACAAATTGTAATGATTGGAACACTAGTTTTTGATTTAAATCATTTTGTTTTTTTAAGTCATTGATAATTTGCAATAATCGATTGCGAACTGCTGATAGCGTGTCTTTGTCAGTTTGTTGTTCAGCAGCATCGATGACATCAGCGACAGTCGTTTTGTCAGTTGAAGCAAATCCTTTTGCTCCAAGGTATTCCGTTACCTGTTTCTGACGCTGTTGCTCGAGCTTGTCGATAGCTGCTACATGTGCCTGCTCATCCTTGAGCAATTGGTCCAGTGCTTCGATATTGCCAGCAGTAATGGTTTCCGTTTTTTTAAAGGCTAGTTCAAGTAAGCTTTTATGCATTCTTTCTAGCATTGTTAGTGTAGAACAGATCGCTTCTACAGACATATTGCTAAACACCCTTTCTGATATTCCTTAGAAACGATAATATTTCAGCATATCTTCTGCAACTTTGCGAGCGTTGACTTTATATTCACCAGAAGCAATATCTTCTTTTAATTGTTGTACGCGTTCTGCACGCTCTGTGCTGTATGTTGAAACACCTTGCATCTCCTGTGCAGCCTTGGAAATTTCGATTTTATCGGCGAAAGATGCCTTGTTTGCGCCTGATTTTACATTGCGCACCTGATTTTTATAGGCGTTCATCGCGTTAATACCATAAGATGTAATTTTCATTTTTTACCCCCCCATCTAAAACGCTTATCTTACTATTATTTCGGATTGTCTCACATAATGTTAAGTTTTCAAATATAAAAAAGTGTGCTAATTTTGTTTAAAATTAACACACTTTAAGCCAACACGATGTTGGTCACTCAATCGTTGCCACAGGACGTGGCGTTTTAGACTGAGTTCCTCTATTTCAGCGAGTGTTTGGACACTCGCTGAAAGAAGTTAGCGTTTTCGTTCTGCGTGATATGTAACACGATCACGTTCTTCCACACTTTCACGGAACTCTTTTGCTGCTTCAAATGTACGTAAATCCGCCTTCAATTCATCTTGGCATTTTGTACAAAGCTTACCTTTTGTCGTTAGATGACCACAGTTGTCACATGGATAGCCAAGATTAGGAAACATCGCAGTCTGTAAACGACCCTTACGAACCCATTTATACAATAGCGCCTCTTCAGCTCCTGTTGCTTCAACAATACGTTCTACTGTCGCAGCACGGTTTTCACGTTTACGTAGAAAGCGATAAACGATTTGATATAAATCTTCTTCAGATTGAGCGCATTTATGACATACTTCTCTAACCCCTGTATAATTAAAAAACTCATTGCATTTCGGACAATTGCGAACCTCTGCCATCTATTCTTCCTCCTCTTACATCAATTTCCTCTTGGCATAATTGTAGCTGTCGCTTCGCTTTCGCTACAGATAAACAATGCGTCCGGATTTTGAATTATTCCTAGGCCTGCACGATGCAGGTCAGTTAGCCGTTTTCGCAGGATGCGAAGATTTTAGGCTAACATCCTTTATTCATTCCTTTCAAAATCGGTAACACCCGCCAGAGGCTATATACGAATCCTATATATTCGTAATCTATTATACATGATGCATTAGCATTTTCATCCATTAATTAAAGTAAAGCTTTGAACATTTCGGGCACCTGCATTTAATAAAATCTCCGTGGCGTGCCGCAAAGTAGTTCCTGTTGTTTTTATATCGTCAAAAAGAAGATATTCTTTATGCTCTACATGTACACCAGCCATCAGACGAAAAAGAGGAGCTGCTTGTATGCGCTGTTCTCTATTTTTGGAGCTTTGCGTTTCTGCGGTCGTCTTTTCTAAAAGTTGTCTAAAAGGAATATTGGCAGCCTTTAAGAGCTCCTCCATATGCGAGAAGGTACGTTCTTTTTGTTTGAGTAGGTGCATAGGAATCGGTATAATGGTTGCTTTTTCATTTTTAAATCGTGCATGTAACTCCTGTCGAAATACTTTTGCGAGTGCTACATCTTGAAGAAATTTATATTGATGCAAATAATCTTTCATAGCGTCGTTATATTGGTAGAGAGCCGTTGCTGTAGGAGAATGTTCAAATCGAGCCGAGCACTTATCACAGATGGTTGGCTGGAAGTGTTTCGTTAAAAGTATTTTCCAAGAAATTGTTGATTGCAGAGGCTGTGAGCATAATAAGCAAAGTGTTTCAATTTTATTCATAGTGGAAATCCTTTCTTATTGTAATAAAGAATTTTAGTACGTGCATCATCCATTTCAGTTGTAATGCCATGATGAAAAAATACAACATCTCCATCTGCAAAATCAGCATTTCGACCAACTCGCCCAGCGATTTGTATTAGTGCACTGGAAGTAAAAATAGTCGATTCTGCTCCAATAACTGCAACCTGCACATTCCTTATCGTAATACCTCTTTCTAAAATGGTTGTTGTGAGTAAACCTGGAACTTCTTCATGACGTAGTGTAAGCACTTTTTCTTTACGATGAGGATCTTCGGCATGGACCGCCATAATGCTTGCATCGAATAACTGAAAAAGAGGCGTAGCTATTTTCATTAACTCTACTTTCGGAAAAAATATTAAAAATGGTTCTTTGCGTGCAAGACGCTCTTCCGTCCATTGTTTTAGCTTTCGTGGGATTTTCCCTCGTTTTAAGCTTTTTTCATAGCTCCATAATGCATCAAATCGAGGGACTGGTAATGGACGATTATGATAGCGCTTCGGGATGAATGAATAGCTTTTATTTTGATACTCAGTAAGTAATTTTTGCGACGGTGTTGCTGTGACGAACAATATTGGTGCGCTTTCCGTTTTTGCTTTTTGTACAGCTCTTTGTAAGGTTTCATCAAATGTATAGGGAAATGCATCAGCCTCATCAACAATCATGACATCAAACGCTCGTTCAAAGCGATAGAGCTGATGAGTTGTCGCCAACACTAACTGCCCATAGCCCTCCTGCTTCGGTGATCCTCCATATAAAGCATGCATCACTGCTTGTGGAAAGACCTTTTGAAAGCGCGGATATAGCTCTAGTACCACATCTGTACGCGGCGTAGCAATACATACCCGTAAGCCTTGTTTTAAAGCATGATGAACAGCTGGAAAAAGTAGCTCTGTTTTACCTGCTCCGCATACTGCCGCCAAAAGATGGGAACGGTTTGCTTTAACACTTTCTAGCATTTCATTTGCTGCCTGCTGTTGAAGCACTGTAAATTGTCCTGCCCATTTGAGTGAATGCTTTCTTGTTCTAATTACAAGAGGGCCTGTCCAGATTATCAATTGCGTACAGCTACTCACTCTGCCCATATTCAGACAATGTCTACAATATATACATTGCTGCTGGCACTTTGAACAATCAAACGTTGTAAATTGCTGAGGATCATTATTATGGCAACGATTGCATTTTACATGCGGCACTTTTTGAATCCCTTCTATTATATGGAAGTAGTTATGATGGATTGATTTCTCGATATCTTCCTTTGAAAATGGGGAATATTCCTTTAACCAAATACGTCCTTCATGAAAATCTCGTAATGCAGGTGGCAACAACCAACCTTTATATTTCATTCTACTTTGCTCCTTTCAGGTGATTTTTTGCATTCTTCCGGAGATACTCATGGGTTTACCGGCGATTTTCGAACTTTTAGCGGCGATATTCTCTGGTTTACCGGCGATTCTCTGACTTTTACCGGCGATATTCTCGAGTTTACCGGCGATTCTCCGACTTTTACCGGCGATATTCCCGAGTTTACCGGCGATTCTCCGACTTTTACCGGCGATATTCCCGAGTTTACCGGCGATTCTCGGACTTCATCAGCGATTTCCACGCTTTTATCAGCGATTCTCGGACTTTTATCAGCGATTTCCACAGATTTATCAGCGATTCTCCGACTTTTATCAGCGATATTCATGGGTTTATCA
>NZ_JARVRU010000205.1:0-9215 GCF_030209535.1 Lysinibacillus sp. fls2-241-R2A-57 | reverse complement strand
CTCTGCCTAGTTATTTCAAGCAATGTCTTGATCTTTCAGGGTGCGAAAGTTGAGTTAATATTATTAAAAAAACTCCATATGCGTTTTTTCTTTCTTATAGTAAACCAATCGATCCTGTAAAGTCCCTGTATGGAATTCGAATTTATGACCATCTGGATCCGTGAAATAAATCGATTTTTTATCTCTTATATCTCTTTGTCTACCTTCTAGTATGTTGACATTATGTTGGACTAGCTTTTCATACATTTTGTCAAAATCATCCTCATGGATTGAAAATGCTATATGAGTATAGGATTGATGGATTTCATTGCGTGGAATATCCTGTTCTACATTAAGAGCAAGCCACAGCCCATTTACATCAAAATAGGCTGTACTTCTCCCCTTCACTAATAACTTTGCGTCCAAAACTTTTTCATAAAATACGATGGATTCCTCTAGATTTGATACTGAAAATAATAAATGATTAACGTTCTGGATTGTCATGTGTGTGTGCCCCTAACTTTGAAATCGCTGATAGAAGCAGGTTTATCGCTGATAGGCAGGCTAAAATCGCTGATAAATCCCTCCATATCGCTGATAAAATGCCGATTTGCGCTGATAAAGCTTCCAATTCCGCTGATAGCTCGCTCTCTCACTCTTATCAAGATTCATTTATTTTGACTTTTTACCTTTCTTTAAGCCTTTCGCGACTTGCTTCCATTTGCGTTGCTCAGTTAGTCTTGCCTGGGCATTTGTTTTTCGTTCGATAAAAGCAAGCTCTTTTTGTAGCTTAAAATAGCTTTGGAGACGAGATTGTTCAAGCACACCATCTGTAATGGCTTGTTGTACAGCACAATGTGGCTCCTTTTGATGTGTGCAATCCCGATAATGACAGGCTGCCGAAAGTTCCTCGATATCCTTAAAGCTAGAGGATAAACTATCCCCCTGATCCCATAATTGTAGCTCTCGCATTCCAGGTGTATCGATTAAACAACCGCCACTCGGCAGTATCACTAACTCACG
The DNA here is from genome assembly GCF_030209535.1 of Lysinibacillus sp. fls2-241-R2A-57. Classification (NCBI taxonomy): domain Bacteria; kingdom Bacillati; phylum Bacillota; class Bacilli; order Caryophanales; family Bacillaceae; genus Lysinibacillus; species Lysinibacillus sp. fls2-241-R2A-57. Next base: position 8,213 of record NZ_JARVRU010000205.1, on the reverse strand, counting down.
ATGTGTTGTTGTATGGCGCCCCTTTGCGTCATCTTCACGAATATCCGAAACCTTCATATAGTCCTCACCACTAAGAGCATTCGTCAATGTGGATTTCCCTGCACCAGAAGAACCGAGCAAGGCACCTGTCACGCCTTCTGTAAATAGCGCAAGAATATCTGCTAAGCCTTCACCTGACAGAGCGCTAGTCACAAAAACATCTACACCGAACGCTACAGATTCAACCTCACTGATCATATTAGAAATATCTTCACATAAATCGGCCTTCGTCAATACAACAACCGGCTTTGCACCTGAATCCCACGCAGCTACTAAATAACGTTCTAGACGACGAATATTAAAGTCCGCATTTAAACTCATAACTAAAAGCACGATATCAACATTCGATGCTACAATCTGCTCTTGTATTTCCGCTCCCGCAGCCTTACGTGAAAAGACTGATTTTCGAGTAAACAATTTATGAATAATCGCCTTTTCCTCACCAGGCATTTTCTCAACTAGCACCCAATCCCCAACTGCTGGGAAATCCTCACGTGCTAATGACGTATACGCGTAATGTCCAGCAATCGTCGCTAGCCACTCTCCTTCTTCAGCCAGTACACGATAGGAATGCTTATGCTCTAAAGTAACCCTTGCCGGTACACAGTTCGCCAGCTTAGCCTCCTGTTTAAATCCAGTCATTTGCTCTTCAAAATATGTTGAAAATCCTAAAGTTGTTAAATTCAATTTGTTTTCCTCCTAAATGTGCATATCATTTGTACTCGATTAATAAAAACATAAAAAAACCTTGTCTCTGCGCAATTCGGCAGTTACAAGGTTTCACAGGCACATTTAAGAGAATATACAAATCACCACAATTATGAAGTCATCTCACTACAATGCGTGGTCAAATTATATATTTTAGGCGTGTGAAATTGAACAAACCGAATTGCAGTTCGTTAAAAACGGCTCTATTCATCATGTCACATCACCTACTTCCGATATTAGTTGCTGTTAATATAGCGGAATTTTCCGAAAATGTCAATTACAATCTTACAAGCATGTATCCCCCATCTCCCCGCATACAATAAACAAGACCGCTATTGGCGAAGGAGATGTTGAATTGTCAAAAATCATTTCGATCAGTACATACAAACCACCGTACACATTACAACAGACAAACGCAGAAGAACTAACGAAGGAGCTGTTTCATGCAAAAATCCCTAAATTAGAACGCTACTTAAAAGTTTTTGAGAACGGTGGTATTGAAACACGGAATTTTTGTGTACCACCAGAATGGCATCGTATGGATCATTCCTTTGAAGAACGTAACGATTTATATATTGAGCTAGCTACACAATATAGTGTTGAGGTCATTCAAGCCTGTTTACAAAATGAAGCGTTTTTAGAAGCACCGATTTCGCCTAAAGATATTGATGCCATTATTTTCGTGAGTAGCTCAGGTATTTCAACACCAAGTATTGATGCACGAGTTATGAATAAACTTCCATTTTCAGACAGACTTAAACGTATTCCACTTTGGGGACTTGGCTGCGCTGGTGGTGCTGCTGGTATTAGTAGAGCTTATGATTTTTGTCGTGCACATCCAGAAGCAAAAGTTCTCGTCGTTTGTGTCGAGCTTTGTAGTCTAACTTTTCAACCCAATGATTTTTCGAAAAGTAATTTAATTGGTGCCTCTCTTTTTGCAGATGGTGCAGCATGTGCACTTATCTGTGGAGATAAAATGAATATCGCAGTAAAAAAATCAACACCTACTATTATAGGTTCAGGCTCTAAATGGATGCCAAATTCAGAAAATGTTATGGGCTGGAATATAAAAAACAATGGCCTCCATGTCATTTTTCAGAAAAGTATTCCTGCTATAATTACTACTTGGCTCGGCCCATTCATTGAACAATTTTTATTGGAACATAAGCTATTCAGTGAACAGCTTAACCACTTTATTGCACATCCAGGCGGTAAAAAAGTATTAAAAGCCTATGAAGATACTCTTTATCTAGCTCCCTCAAAAACCGACATTTCTCGGGAAATATTAAAACATCATGGAAATATGTCATCTCCTACAGTGCTATATGTGTTGGAGCAATTTATGTTAAACGAAGGACATGTGGAGGATACTGGCTTGCTCGTCGCTCTCGGGCCTGGCTTCTGTGCTGAAGCTGTATTACTTAAATGGAGGGAGTAGCATGATTTTTTACATTATCTTGATTCTCGTCATTCTACAAAGATTGATAGAAGTTTCAATTGCTAAACGCAATGAAAAATATATGCTTTCACAAGGAGCCTATGAAGTTGGTGCTTCTCATTATCCATATATGGTTACGATGCACATCAGTTTTTTCCTCTTTTTAATTGTTGAAGTAGTTACTAATAATAATAATAGTTTATCGCCTTTATTCCCGTTATTGTTCTTATTATTTATTGCCGTGCAAGCATTACGTATTTGGTGCATTCGTTCATTAGGTAATTTTTGGAATACAAAAATATTAATTTTGCCAGGTGCAGAAGTTGTGCGAAAGGGTCCTTACACACTTATGCGCCATCCCAATTACGCAGTCGTTTGCTTAGAAATTCTTCTTTTGCCTTTAATGTTTCAAGCATATTTTACAGCGTTTTGCTTTACACTTTTAAATATGACAATATTATCAATACGCGTTCCCATCGAAGAAAAAGCTTTACGCGACGCTACGAATTATAATCATGTATTTCAAAAGAAGATTTCGGAATCCTAGCCGAAATCTTCTTTTTCTTTCTTTATTCTTTAATGCCATTCCCAATTGAACGGATCTTGTAAACTTTCCCATGGGTTATTAAACTCATCTTCCGTTAATAAACACTTGTCCAATTCTTTTATAATCGTCTCTTTATCTAATTCAACGCCAATTATAACGAGCTGTGTCATGCAATCTCCAAATTCCTCATCCCAATCCTCTAGTACCTCAGGGCTTTGCAAGAAAACATCCTGTTGCTGTTCCTTTGGCAAAGCGGCTACCCAATAAGAGACTGGTTCTATTTTTGCCGATGAGCCAGCCTGTGATAGTAACAATGCAACATCCTGATGTTTCGCACTCCAAATAATACCCTTTGCTCTAACAATCGATTCTGGCATATGATCACACCATTCTACAAAACGCATTGGATGAAATGGTCTTCTACGCTTATAGGTGAAAGAAGAAATGCCGTACTCCTCTGTTTCAGGTGTATGATTTTCATGGCCAAGCTCTAATTCCTTTAACCAACCAGCAGATTCGGATACCCTTTCAAAGTCAAAGCGTTCAGTATTTAATATCTCAGCTGGCTCTATTACACCATTAACTGTACGAATTAGCTTAGCTTCAGGTTGTAAAGCGCGCAAAATACGCTCTAATCTTTCAAGCTCTTCAACTGATACTAAATCACATTTGTTTAATACAAGGACATCACAAAACTCGATTTGGTCGATGAGTAAGTCCGCAACATCCCGTTCGTCTAACTCACCGACTGCCTCCTTACGCTCCAAAAGACTTTCACCTGACTGAAAATCATGCCAAAAACGATTTGCATCTACTACAGTCACCATCGTATCAAGCTGGCAAAACTTTGTTAAATCAATACCTAGCTCCTCGTCTAAATAGCTAAACGTTTGGGCAACAGGTATTGGCTCACTAATCCCTGTCGATTCAATTAAAATGTAATCAATAGTACCAAGCTTCGCGAGACGTTCCACTTCCTGCAATAAATCTTCACGCAGCGTGCAGCAAATACAACCATTCGATAACTCCACAAATTTTTCCTCTGTTCGAGAAATTCCGCTTCCATTTGCGATAAGCTCCGCATCAATATTAATTTCACTCATATCATTGACGATTACAGCCACACGCATATCCTTTTCATTTTGTAGAACGTGATTCATCATTGTAGTCTTACCAGAACCTAAATAACCACTTAAAACTGTAACAGGAATTTTCTTCACCATTTTTACAACTCCTCAAATCGTAATCATTACTATTTATAGTTTGTAATTAAAACATAGAATCCTACAAAATGCAACATCCGCTGAAAGAAGTTAAAAACTTTGTAAAAATACATTGTTGACATATTTCATTAAAAATAATAATGTATAAAGCGTAACAATTACGATTTAAAAGGAGGCATTTTATGCGCGTACAAGTAACATTAGCCTGTACAGAAACCGGTGATAAAAACTATATCACAACGAAAAATAAACGAAATAATCCTGAAAGACTGGAGCTTAAGAAATATTCCCCTCGTTTAAAAAGAATTACTTTACACAGAGAAACGAAATAACATAAAAATGACTGTTTCAAAAGCGACTTTGCTTACTTTTGAAACAGCCTATTTAACACGGGATAAAAAAATGCTATGTTCCCCTTTCCATAACGTGTGGTTGATTTCCATTCCGACTGGGGGCGTCCGATGAGCCGCTTCACTCGCTCCAAGGTCTCATCTGTGACTCCACTCAACCTATTACATGGTTAACAAATATCATCCACAACTTTTGGTGATGAGATTTCCTTATTATTTATTTCTATAGCTAGCTCGTTTAATTTCTGCTCCATGTCATCCAAAATACGTAATTTATGATCCAACTGCCCTTCAAAATCTACTGATTGGGCCAATACTTTATTTACTTGAGCATCTAATTGTATAAGAACTTCTGGGTTAATCATCGTTTTTCCATTCCAGGAAGAGATTTGTTTTTTTTCATCCGCTAATTGTTGCGATAATTTTTCTATCTCACTGCTTTTTTCCTCTATTGTTTTAGTTAAATACTTATGGAGATTGACTGAATCGGCTTGTTCTAAACGTGATTTCTCAATTACTTCAACCATTGTCTCCATTCGTTGGCTTATTTCTTTTGTAAAATCGCTCAGCTTGTTTTCAAGGCCAGCAATGTCCGTCTTATAATTAAAATCCGTATTCACTGAAAGTAATTCAACTTTAGTGTCTTTTAATAGTTTATTTTCTGCACGCAGCTCTTCTATTTCTTTTAATAATGTCTCTATCGAAGAAAGTTGTTTTTTTTTGTGAATTTCTCTTGTTTGAATATCATCATTGTAGGCTTGTGTATCTTTTTCATAGTCTCTCTTCAGCTTTAAAAGCTCCATTGAGAGCGCCTTCTTTTGATTTGTTAATTGGACGTTTTCTCGTTCTAGTCTTAGTACAAATGAATAATAATCACTATCTCTGAGCCTTTTAACTTCATTTTTATATTTCGCTAATTCAGCTCTTAAAAAAATGATCATTTGCTGAAGTTGAATAGGATCATTGTTTTTGATAATATCATTATCCACATTCACACCTCCAATCACGATAATTTTTTAAGTAAACTAATCACTTCTTCAAATTGCTCCTTACTCTCCTCTAACATCTCGTCAAGCTGCTTCAGCATCTTCATTTCTCTTTCCTCATCACCTATTTCATCAACTTTTCTTTTTTCTCCTGATAGTAAATGGGTAATAAGCAGATTCAATGTGCCCTTTTCGAGATAAGCAAAGCTATTATTTTCTTCATTACTATAGTTAGATAGATTATCAAGCCGTTCCTTCATAAGTTGATGGACAACACTATCTTTTTTTTGATTCATATTTTCACGCTTACTCATTTTCATCCTCCTGTGTATAACTCATTCCATTTAGATTAATAGGATTCAAAACAACAGCACCATCTTCTAACTGATCACAATATGTAAATCCCATGATACTTCCTGAATAAGATGAATTCTGACCCCATTTGATCTGAAAGTTAGGAAATGATAGTATCTCGTTTGGCTCTAGCGTTGTTTTTCCTATAGGTCTAAGCCAGAACTCCTCCTTGCTTGATTTATCATTAATTCGCTCCCAGCTACTGTTTCCTTTTAAATTTGGTGCGAAATGTTCATAGACATATCTTCCTGAAAAGGAGAATGGGGAATCTTCAGGTAGCTTTATGCATAGATAAGGGTTCGTTATAGGCTGATTACCTATATTGCGAATATGATAAGAGCCCAAGCATAGGCTTTCCTCATCGGGATTATAAGAAATATTGATTGAGGATGTAAAATAACTAATAACGTTAATACTTTCCGGAACAATAAACTCCTCAATCGATTTTTTTATTTCATGAACATAAAAATCCGTTTGTTTTTTTAATGCATACATTTTTTCTTCTACACGATCGATGCGAGTAAGCATAATCAGTACCCCTTTACTAATAGTATTGAATTAATGAAAGCAAATTCAAACTTCTTTATGTGGCAGCTACGTCCTTTATAAAAAAAAAAGAGAGGATAAACCTCTCTTTACAATATGATTTTCTTCTATGTGTTAGTACCATTAACCGACAGGCGGGAATATAGCAGGGCACTGCTGAGGGCGAACTACACCCGGACATGCGAACGGTAATTCTGCTCTTGGCTCGCAGAAAGTCGCTAAGAATTCCACAGTAACTGGGAATGTAGATTGAATACTTTGGCAAACAGATACAGTAATCGTTAATGCAGAAAACGTAATTGTACCTGCTCCAGCTGTTAATGTTCCAGTTGTACACACGAAACAATCTAAATCTGTGAATAAAATTTCTACATCTGTCCCTTGCGGCGCACATAATGTAACTTGTTCACAACGAGAAAGTGGAATAGCAGAGCTTGTGAACATAGTGCCGTTCGGTAAACAAACAACTATCGTAAGAATAAAATTCTTTTGGATAGTTAAATTTTGAAGACATACCGTTGAACCATCAATGACAAATTGGCGATTCTCACGATTCAAGATCACAATAGGATTTGTTGTTGCTGGAACTACTTTACATGTAGCTACCGCACCTGTTAAATCAGTAGTTGCTGTTACTCCTGGAAAAGGAATTGGTCCAGTAGGGGAAAAATCAAAAGACATTTCCTTTACAATCCAGTCGAATACTTTATCGACGTTGATACAAATTAGTTCCTGCGCCTGAGATGGCATATTCTCTAGCATCCTTTTGACACCTCCATAATTTTTTATCTTTCGTTTGTATCATATGTTTTCTAACTATAAGTGTATGGGCTAATAAATAATTCGTTTTGATTTTTACGAAAATCTTTACTAGCAGTATGTATCTTTTTCGCTTACACCTCCTCTTCTAATGGAGGAACTAAAATGTTCGAAAAGAGCTGTATATTTGTAACAGAAAGTAACTATTTTTAATAAAATATTAATGGACTGAAAGGGGTGAAATGCAATGGAAGATTCAAAATTGTACTCCATTCAAGACATTGAAAAATTGAAGCAACAGATAGAAGCCTACAAAGACACGTTAACTTCATTAAAGACGGGAGCTTCAATTGAAGATTACCTATTTATGAAAATGGATATTGATGAGATTAAAATGCAAATGGCACTTTTAGAAGAACTAACTGAAACAATAGATGATAAGCAAAAAAATCCACAAATTAGAGGCTATGAGGAGCAGATAAAACTTCTATCGGCACAGATTGAGTATCTGAATCAAACGATTGAGGACATGAACCGAGAAATACTAAAAGTTTTAAACAAATTACGCACGATTGAAAATACCGAAGCTCCGACCACTCTACCTAAAACAGAAAACATATCTACATTTATCGCTAACGATGCGCGAAGGGATTCGATCATTACACAGACAACAAGTCAATCGGCGAATACATCAAAACAACCATCTTATAAAATGCTACAATCTCTGGCAGGTAAAGCAACAAATGCGCAATTAGATGTAAACAATAACAATGGTATACCTTCTTCTCGCAACGGGGATCAAAGAGATGTACCTGAGGAACGCCATTTTAATCAACAATACTTTCAATCAATAAATACTCATCCAAGCCAAATATATAATGGCTTATATAGAAATACCAAAACCGAATCCACCTTCCATTTTAAACACGCTACGAGTAAACAGGAAATTCCAGTTAATATGAATGAACCTGCCTTACCACCTGACAATGCCTCTACTCCCAACAATTACAGAAAAAAAAATACTGCTGTCACTGTAGATGACATGAACTCTGAATTAACAAATGAGCCTGGTAATCATAAAGCAGTTGAAACTGTTCATGAGCCTGTCATTCTTGAAACAGCTGAAACTGTTAGTGAACCGTTCATTCTTGAAGCAGCGGAAACTGTTAGTAAGCCTGTCATTCTTGAAGCAGCTAAAACTGTTCATGAGCCTGTCATTCTTGAAGCAGCTAAAACTGTTCATGAGCCTGTCATTCTTGAAGC
>NZ_JARVRU010000157.1:0-9249 GCF_030209535.1 Lysinibacillus sp. fls2-241-R2A-57 | reverse complement strand
GTCAGCAACAAAGCGCCCAGTCGGAACGGAAATCAACCACACGTTTTGGTGATGAATCTAAAGAATGAAGAAGGGGCGTTTATTTGAAAATGATTCAAGTCGAGAATTTACAACATACATTTTTAATCGGAAAAAAGGGCAAGGAAAAACAGGTTCCAGTATTAAAAGGTGTCAACTTTGAGGTGAAAAAAGGAGAGATTGTCGCAATTGTTGGCAAAAGTGGCTCTGGAAAATCAACCTTATTACAAACTTTGGCTGGTTTTATGAAATCTGAACAAGGGTCTATTAAGGTAAACGGAAAAGAAACAGCTAAACTCACGGAAACAGAGAGTGCCGCTTTTCGCTTGCAACAGTTTGGATTTATCTTTCAAAACTTTCAACTGATGCCTGGCTTAACAGCGTTTGAAAATATTGAACTACCTTTAAAATTACAAGGTACTAAAAAAGCTGCGCGTAAAGAAAAGGTAGAGAGATTAATGGACAAGGTTGGTCTAACGGAAGTGGCAGACCATTATCCAAATGAATTATCTGGTGGTCAGCAGCAGCGTGTAAGTATTGCGAGAGCCCTGATTACAAATCCACCTGTCTTGTTGGCGGATGAGCCGACAGGAAGTCTTGATTCGGAAACGGAGCAAGATATATTGTTACTTATTCAAAGTTTAAACCGTGAGCTTGGTTTAACATTTGTCATCATTACTCACGACGAGGAAGTAGCGACTATAGCACATCGACGTTTCCGCATGTACGATGGTGAGCTTGTAAAGGAGGAAGCATAACATGTTATTTAAAGATCAATTAGATTTTGTTACACAGCATATAAAGAAAAATAAACTACGTGTTTTTATGACAGTGCTAGCGGCAACAATGGGCTGTGCATTTTTAATTGTCCTCGCCTCAGTCGGATTTGGGCTTCAGGATTCATTACGCAATGAAATATTATCGAATGAAAAAGTTACGAAAATTCAAGTGTTTGGCGATAAACAATTTACAGATGATCAAATACATGAAATAAAAGATATAGAGCATGTGGAAACTGTGCTCGAAACGATTACTGTCAATGCATCTGCTCACTCATTTTTTGAGGGACGTGATACGAATTCTGAAGTATTCGTTGCTAATATGAAAGATTTTGAGCAAGTAAATGGCAAGCTTGCAGAAGGAAAGTATCCATCAAAGCCAAATGAAATCATTGTAGGTTATCATTTTGCTCAAACGTTAGTAAATGATGCCGAACGTAATATTATTGAAGAGAAAAATAAAAAAGCTGAAGCAGAAGGCACGTATTATGATGGAAGTGAGGAAGGTTATAAGGACTCATTAATTGGCAAAGAGATTGAATTGTCATTAGTACCTCATGATAATGCGACAAAAGAGATGGCGAAAATGAAATATACGATTGTCGGTGTCATGAAGAAGCCTTCTTATGATTGGATGATCAATAACTCAATTTATATGGACGCAGAGCAAAAGCCGGTGCTAGCTGCAAATTTAGTAGCTGGTGATGTTAAAGAGGATGAAATGTTTAATTCTGAGTTTAATATTTTTGCTGATAGTATGGAAAATGTAAAGCCAATATTAGACAAGCTAAAAGACAAAGGTTATAGCGTATACTCGGTTACTGAAGAATTGGATCAAATGAATGTATTTTTCCTAGTATTAAAAATTGGTTTAATATTTGTAGGAACAATTGCAGTATTAATCGCATCAATTGGTATTTTCAATACAATGACAATGGCAGTTACAGAGCGTACTCGTGAAATTGGTGTTTTAAAGGCGATCGGAGCAAGTCCAAAGCTTATTAAGCGATTATTCTTAATGGAAAGTACATTCATCGGTATTGTGGGTACTTTGTTAGCTGTAGTAATTTCATATGTTATTAGCTTTGTGGCCAATGCTGCATTGCCTTTAATTTTAGAAGCAGCAACAGGTGAAGATGCATTTAGTAGAAATGAAATTACATTTTCTCTTATTCCTTGGCAGCTTGTTATCATTGCATCAGCAATTAGTATCGGTGTAGCGATGATTTCAGGCTATCGCCCAGCACGCAAAGCCACAAAAATTGACGTTATTCAAGCTTTAAGACAAGAACTATAATAATGAAAAGGCGATCCAAATGTATTTGGACCGCCTTTTTGATAGAGCAAATTCAGAAATACCCGCGCGTCGCCATGAAATACCCGCGAAAGGAGGGCAAATACCCGCGCGTCCATGAAATACCCGCGGGAGGAGGGCGAATACCCGCGCGTCATCATGAAATACCCGCGGAAGGAGGGTAAATACCCGCGCGTCCCCATGAAATACTCGCGGAAGGAGCGTGAATACCCGCGCGTCCATGAAATACTCGCGGAAGGAGGGCAAATACCCGCGCGTCCCCATGAAATACCCGCGGAAGGAGAGCGAATACCCGCGCGTCGCCATGAAATACCCGCGAAAGGAGGGCAAATACCCGCGCGTCCATGAAATACCCGCGGAAGGAGGGTAAATACCCGCGCGTCCCCATGAAATACTCGCGGAAGGAGCGTGAATACCCGCGCGTCCCCATAAATACCGCGATATTTTACAAATAAGCCTTTAACTCATTTGCTAAAAACGGCTTGGCATTTAGCAATTTTAAAAACGCATCATAGTTAGCACGCTGTTCGGAACTTGGCTTTTTACCGGTCTTATATGCTCGAATTAGAATGTTTTTCGGTGTATTTTCCATATCGATGAACTCCAGCAATTGGGCCTCGTAGCCAACGAGTGATAAAATTTCTGCTCGGATTGAGTCGGTTGCGAGTGCTGCGAAACGTTCTCGTACAAGACCGTGCTGAAGCATGATATCAAGTGACGGTGTGTGAAGCTGGCGATTTAGCTCGTGCTGGCAACAAGGAACACTTAAAATTACGCTCGCTCCCCATTTTACAGCGCGGGCTAATGCCATATCTGTGGCAACATCACAGGCGTGAAGCGTCACCACCATGTCCACAGCTGACTCATCGTTATAATCATTAATATCTCCTACTAGAAATTCGAGTTGCTCATAGCCTAAATCTTGTGCAATTTGTGAGCATTCTTCAATGACTTCTTTCTTTAAATCTAAACCAGTGACACGAATATCTAAGCCTTTTTCAATTTTTAAATAATGGTATAGGGCGAACGTTAAATAGGATTTGCCTGAACCAAAATCTAAAATACGAACCTGACGATCCTTTGGCAAATATGTTAATGCATCATCAATAAATTCGATGAAGCGGTTAATTTGTTTAAATTTATCGTATTTTTGTTTTTTTATTTTGCCTTCTTCTGTTTGCACCCCAAGACGAATTAAAAAAGGATACGGCTTATCCTCTGCCAGTAAATAGTTTTTCTTGCGATTATGCGCTAAATCTACTTGCTTTGGAGTCGAAGATTTATCAGATTTCCATAGTACTTTGTTCTTTTTTGATAACTGAACTTGTACTTTTTCATCCATAAAATCAACATGTGCTTGACGGAAATCGTTAAAAAATGCTTCTAGCTTAGCGGGGAATTTTTCTAATAAAATGTTTTCGTGTTTTAAAATACGTTCAAATTGGTATTCAATTTGTATATGGTAAACATCCTTTAGCAATAAAGGCTTTAGTTTGATGCGTTTTACTTCGTTTGATTTCAAACGGGGTTGACTGATTGTAGCAGTAACGAGCTGCTGTTGTAATATTCGCTCCATAAGCTGAGCTTTCATTTCTTCAAATGACATATATTTCGCCTTCTTTACCGTTTAATAGATGGCACTAGTTTAACACATTTTTCATAGTACAATGTTACTTTACAATGTGGAATTAGTTTTCTGAATGATTATAGGTTAATTTGTATATTTGTGGTATTTTTATTAAAGAGTTCTTAAAGAAAATTAACAGGGAAAGAGGGGGAGCAATATGTCGGCAAACATGTATCAATTACTTGCGATTATTATTTATATGGTTGCTATGTTAGGAATCGGTTGGTATGCATTTGTTAGAACATCGAATTTAACGGATTACATGCTTGGTGGGCGTTCACTAGGGCCTGCTGTCACGGCGCTGAGCGCAGGTGCAGCAGATATGTCTGGCTGGCTGTTAATGGGTTTACCAGGTGCAATCTATTTATCTGGAATTGTGGAGGCCTGGATTGCCATTGGTTTAACAATCGGAGCGTATTTGAATTGGCTATTGGTAGCACCAAGACTACGTGTATATACACAAGTTTCTAATGACTCAATTACTATTCCGAGTTATTTAGATAATCGTTTACGTGACAACACAAAGTTAATAAGAATTGCGTCAGGTATTATTATTTTAATATTTTTTACATTTTATGTATCCTCAGGGATGGTTGCAGGAGGCAAATTTTTTGATAGTTCATTTGGCTATGAATACCATACTGGCTTATTAATTGTATCTGCAGTTGTTGTGGCATACACATTGTTTGGTGGGTTTTTAGCGGTTAGTTATACAGACTTTTTACAAGGTCTCATTATGTTTTTAGCGCTTATTACTGTACCGCTATTTGGATTGTCTTTAACAGGTGGAATTGGAGACACTATTGCATCTATTAAAGCTGTAAAACCTGAACATCTGAGCTTATTACCTACGACTGCAACTGCAGCATTAATTATTTCTTCAGTTGCATGGGGACTAGGTTATTTTGGACAACCACATATTATCGTGCGCTTTATGGCAATTAGTTCAGTAAAAGAAACAAAGCAAGCGCGTCGTATCGGTATTGGTTGGATGATGTTAAGTTTATTCGGAGCGATTGCAACAGCTTTGGTAGGTGTGGCTTATTATGAGCAAAATGCAGGTGAGTTAAAGGACGCTGAGACAGTATTTATTGTACTTGGCCAAATCTTATTCCATCCATTTATTGCAGGAATCATGCTAGCTGCCATTTTAGCTGCTGTTATGAGTACAATTTCATCGCAATTAATTGTTACTTCATCAGCGCTTGTAGAAGACATTTACAAAGCTTTGTTTAATAAAACGGCAGACGATAAGCATTATGTCTTTGTTGGCCGTGTCGCTGTGTTAGTTGTAGCTATTATCGCAGCGATTTTAGCATGGAATCCAGACAGTTCTGTTTTGAGCTTAGTGGGCTTTGCTTGGGCTGGCTTTGGTGCAGCATTCGGTCCAATTATACTGCTGTCCCTATATTGGAGAAAATTAACGAATTACGGGGCCCTCAGTGGAATGGTTGCAGGTGCCGCAACAGCCTTTATTTGGGGGAAAATAAAGTTCTTATCTGAGACATTGTATGAGATTGTTCCAGGCTTCTTAGTATGCTTACTCGTGGCGGTTGTTGTCAGCATTTTGACGTATAAACCGAATAAAGATATTGAAGATGAATTCAATCGTACTGTAGTTTTACTAAAAGAAGAACGGAAGTAAATGAATGAAGTGCGCCTTTTGCAAAGAAGGCGCATTTTTTCGAAACATGTTAAACGACACGAATTAGGGCATTATATGGTAAGATGGAGAAAATTTGTCGTAGTAGTGTCAGGGCATTGGGGGAGGTTCGTGGATGGATAGAATTAAGGAAGTAGATATTTTATTGGAAAAGGCTATTTTAGTTGGCGTAAATTTACGGAATGATGAGCATTTTGATTATTCAATGGAGGAGCTTAAAAATTTAGCTGAGGCTTTAAATGTAGAAGTTGTCGGCATAGTCACACAAAATTTAGAGCGCATTACGCCTTCTCATTATGTTGGTACTGGTAAAATTGAAGAAATAAAAAACTTTTATGATGAAGCACAAGCAAATTTAGTAATTTTTAATGATGAATTATCACCTTCACAAATCCGCAATTTAGAGCGTGATTTAGAGACGAAGGTTATTGATAGAACGATGTTGATTTTAGATATTTTTGGACGTCGCGCTAAAACACGTGAAGCACAGATGCAAGTTGAATTAGCACAATTGCAATATATGCTACCGCGTTTAGTCGGCTTACATGCGTCTCTCAGCCGTCAAGGTGGTGGCACAGGAGGCGGATTTAAAAACCGTGGTGCTGGTGAGACAAAGCTAGAGCTAGACCGTCGAAAAATTGAGGATCAGATTTCGAAAATAAAGAAGGAGCTAGAACATGTAAAGGAGCAACGAGAGACGCAGCGTAAACAACGACGCAAAAATGCTGTCCCTGTCGTTTCGATTGTTGGCTATACGAATGCTGGTAAGTCAACCATTATGAATCAGTTACTTACGAAAATAGGGCAGGAAGATCATAAACAAGTGTTTGAAAAGGATATGCTTTTTGCCACACTTGAAACATCTGTCCGTCAAATAGAATTGAACGATAATAAGACATTCTTATTAACAGATACAGTTGGCTTCGTTAGCAAATTACCACATCATTTAGTGAAAGCATTCCGCTCAACATTGGAAGAAGCTCGCGATGCCGACTTATTGCTACATGTTGTAGATGTTTCAAATGCTGAGCATGGCTTTATGATGGAAGTAACAAATGAAACGCTTAAAGCAGTTGGTGTTGAGGGAATTCCGACAATTTATGTTTATAATAAAGCGGATATAGCAAACGTTCCATACCCTGTTGTCAGCGGTGATAATATTTGGATTTCAGCGAAGCAAGCGATTGGATTAGAGGAATTACTCCAAATGATCCGTCAGCATATTTTCTCGGATTATGTAACATGTAAAATGCTCATTCCGTATGAACAAGGAAATATCGTATCTTATTTAAATGAATATGCATCTGTCTATGAAACAGCGTATGAAGAAAATGGTACGCTGTTAACACTAGAGGTAAAAGAAGCGGATTATGCGAAATATCAGCAATATGTAATTAAATAATCAATGACGTTTAAAAGTATGCAAGAAGCACTTCACTTCTTGCATATTTTTTTTTGAAAAAAGCATAATGAAGATAGCAGATTTATATCGCATTACATGAAATTTAGGTTAATCCTAGCTTGTTCGTTAAAAGAAAAAATAATCTGATTATAAAATATTTTAGAATAATTTTTTGTTAATTTGTAATTTAGGTGGTTTCGAAAAGTGAGGGAACTTAGGGATATCAAGGGTTTTGATATAAAAGCAGAAAAAATATTCTTAATTTATAGAAAAATGATAAATTTCCAACATTTTTTAAAACTCTTGAAAAAGTTTTTAAAACGCTTTAGTATGATGAAACATAGTTATTTATCCTTATTAATGGGTAATAATATTTTTATTGAATAATGAAATTGGGAGAGGGTATTTTTATGTCTACTAAAGATGAAATTGTTAAATCCGTCCCTCAAAATGGCTTTGTCGGACACCCTAAAGGGCTCTTTACATTATTTTTCACAGAATTTTGGGAACGATTCTCATACTACGGTATGCGAGCAATTCTGATTTTCTTTATGTACTATGAATTGAATGAAGGCGGTCTAGGTCTAGATCGTGGAACAGCGAACTCCATTATGGCCATCTACGGCTCACTTGTCTATATGTCTGGGATAATTGGTGGCTGGATTGCCGATCGACTGTTAGGTACACGTAGAACTATTTTTTATGGTGGCGTGTTTATTATGATTGGTCATTTACTGCTAGCATTACCTGGCGGTGTGGGCATGTTATTTGCTTCAATGGCCTTTATTGTTATCGGGACAGGCTTATTAAAACCGAACGTTTCTAGCGTTGTTGGAGATATTTATGCTGAAGCTGATAATCGTCGTGATGCAGGTTTTTCAATTTTCTATATGGGTATTAACATGGGGGCATTCATTGCACCATTTATTGTCGGAACAATTGGACAAAAGTATAGTTTCCACCTTGGCTTCGGTGTAGCAGGGTTAGGGATGTTAATTGGTTTAATTGTTTATAAATTAACAGAGAAAAAATATCTAGGCGTAGCAGGCTTACAAGTAAATAATCCATTAAAGCCTGAAGAGCGTAAAAAAGTCTTTACACAGTTTGGAATTGCGGCCTTACTTATCATCATAGCAGGTGGTATTGGCATTAAAACTGGTGTATTGACAGTGGATGTTTTTAGTTTAATCATTACGGCTCTTGGGGTTATCATTCCAACAGTGTTCTTTTTTGTCATGTATCGTAGTGAAAAAACAACAAAAGATGAGAAGTCTCGTCTACTTGCATATATTCCGTTGTTTTTATCAGCAGTGATGTTTTGGGCAATCCAGGAGCAAGGCGCTACAATTTTAGCTACGTATGCTGATTCACGTACGCAGTTGAATATTGGTGGCTTCCAGCTTCAATCTTCATGGTTCCAATCATTAAACCCGTTATTCGTCATTACGATGGCGCCGTTATTTGCAACGTTATGGTTAAAATTGGGTGATAAACAACCATCTACACCACGTAAATTTGCATTTGCGTTATTCTTCGCAGGATTATCATTCTTAGTTATGATGATTCCAGCATATTTATCAGGTGGAGAAACATTGGTAAGTCCTTGGTGGTTAGTACTGTCATTCTTCTTAGTTGTAATTGGGGAGCTATTATTATCTCCAGTAGGATTGTCAGCTACTACAAAATTGGCTCCAAAGGCTTTTGCTGCACAAACAATGTCACTTTGGTTTTTAACAAGTGCCGCAGCGCAAGCTATTAACGCACAACTTGTTAAGGTTTATGAAGCGGTAAGTGAATTCACGTACTTTGGCTTCTTAGGTTTCTTATCTATTGTTTTAGGGATTATAATATTAATACTTTCGCCGATTATTTCAAAAGCAATGCGAGGTATTAACTAATAAAAAGATGTGAGTACAGTTATTAAAATAGCTGTACTTGCATCTTTTTTGTATTATGGGGCATAAAAAATTAGAAGAGCTGAAGTGATGGAAAGAACCATTAGAGCGAAGGATAGAAGAAGCCGAACGACGGATGAAGAGCCAAAACGACGGAAAGCCAACGAAGTGACGGAAAGAAGAGCTGAAGTGACGGATAGAACCAATGGAGCGACGGAAAGAAGAGGCTAAGCGACGGATAGATCCATTGAGCGACGGAAAGAAGAACTGGCGACGGATAGGACTACCGAATCGACGGAAAGAAGAGGTTAAGTGACGGATAGAATCAAGGAATCGACGGAAAGAAGAGGCTGAGCGACGGATAGCCAACGAGGCGACGGAAAGAAGAGTCAGAACGACGGAAAGAACCAATGGATCGACGGAAAGAACCATTAAATAGAGCATCATAAAGCATCACGTCCTTTAAAATGCCCTCGTGACCAACATATTGTTGCAGCCGCTCCGCTTTCGCCGCTCCGCTTTCGCCGCTCCGCTTTCGCCGCTCCGCTTT
>NZ_JARVRU010000187.1:0-9373 GCF_030209535.1 Lysinibacillus sp. fls2-241-R2A-57 | reverse complement strand
TCTTCGGGGTTCGGGACTTGCACCCTATAGTTCATACGCATGCCGGGCGCACATACCAAAAAGAGAAATTGCGTTGTGCAATTTCTCTTTTTGCTTGAACTGAAATTAATTATAACTCATCCTCGGTAACTTCATTTTTATTACCATTGCCGTTTCCGTTTCCGTTTCCGTTTCCGTTTCCATTGCCATTGCCATTTCCATTTCCGTTACCATTTCCATTGCCATTGTCATTGCCATTGCCATTTCCATTTCCATTACCGTTGCCATTCCCTGGCTTTACAACCAACACATCAAATGTTAGTGTGTGCTCACCATACGTTACCGTAATCGTCGTATTACCTTGACCTTTTCCTTTTACAACCCCTGCTTTTACAGTAGCTATTTTATCATTCGCTACTTCGTAGGTTGCAAGCTTTGTAACATCTTTTTCTGTTGTTTTACCATCAAAAGTAGTTACTTCAGTAATCTTAACTGGAACTTCTTTACCGATTCTAGTTTCAACCTGAGCTTGGTCAATTTCTAATGTTACTATTGGTTGTTCTATAACAGGCGCTTTAACTGTAACATTTACAGTCACTTCATTATCACCGTATGAAATAGTAATTGTAGTCGTACCCTCATCTACTGCAGTTACTAATCCATTTACTATTTTTGCAACGTTTTCATCTCCAACAACATAAGTAGCTTTTGAAGTTACGTCTTCCTCTGTTGCAGCACCTTCCGCAGGCGTTGACGTTTCTGTTACCTTAAGTTGTGCAGTTTCTCCAGCTGTTAGGTCTAGTTTAGTTGGATTTACAGAAAGTGCTACTACTGGTTCTACTACTTCTTTTTCATATATCTTCGCTTCACCAACATTCCCGGCAGCATCTTTAATTATTACTGATACAGCATTTGTTTCTGCTGTTACTGGGAATGTGAAGCTACCGTCTTGATTTAATTCAAAAGCGACTGGCGCTTGTGCTTCGCCATTTACTGTCGAAACATAGGAAGCTTTTAATTTATCATTTAATTTGTAATCTAAACCGTATAAATATAACTCTTCATTGTAGTCGATATACTTATCTGTTACCTGTCCTGTAGCAACACCTTTAGCTACTGAACCAGTAATTTCTGGTTTAGTCGTTTTCACGATAATTGGTCCAACATAGTCGGAAACTACTCCTGATGCTGCAAGACCAGTGAAGTCAATTGTATACAGACCATCTGGAATCTTTGTGGCAGGTGCTGTTCCCCATGGTTTGTACTGTCCACCAATCTTCAGCGTATAAGAGCCTTTTCCTAGCGCAGTACCTGCATGCAGATAACCAATGTAGCCGTCTCCGTATTCTCCACCTTTAGGATTCATAATATCCCAAAGCTCAATATAATTAGTTGTTACATCTCCAGTTAATGTGAATGAAAGTACAGCTGAGTCTTTCACTCCATCTCCGTTAAAGGATAGGTCTGTTTCTGTAATCTTAAAATCTTTAATTTCAGTTGCTGCCGCGCCGCCAAAGTCAGCTGCGAATGGCAATGAAATTTCTGTATCTCCACCGCTGATGTAAATATACCCTAGTATTTCAGAGCCTTTCGGTGCCGTAGCTTGTGAAGCAGTTAATGTAATATTTAAAAGTTGCTCACCATTTAGATTAAATGTTGGCTGATCTACTGTAACAGTTGCATCACCAAATGTTTTTGTCACATCAATTGATACGTTATAATTGCCGCCGTTCCCTTTAATATCTTTTACTAAAATTTGTTTCGTTACAGAAATATCTCGGTCTTTAAGTGATTGTGGGCCGAAAGTAACTGTACCTTTCAAGTTTTCTGTAACTACACCAGTTCCATCTAAAATTGCGCTATCAAGTGCATAAGCAAGAATTTCCGGATGAGCTGCTGCATATGGATCTACACGCCCTGCACCTTGAGAAAACACATCGTATTTTGTTTTATCTATAACCTTTGCTGTATTAGAAAGCGCCACTTTTACATCGAACGCGTTCCAATCCGGATTTGCTTGTTTAACTAATGCAGCAATTCCTGCAATATGTGGTGTTGCCATAGAAGTTCCTGTTTTACGACCATATGCTTCCCCATAATCTGCATTAGGGAAATCTTTTTTATACTTTGGAATCGTTGACATAATGTTTGTTCCAGGTGCACTTACATCTGGTTTAATATCAAAGTTTGGTGTAGATGGTCCACGTGAACTTGAATCGTTTACATCATCTCCCAGTGTCTTTGTAGAAGCAAATTTACTAAAACTTACTTTTCCGGTTCCGCCTGCTAATGCAGCGCGAATTGCATCGCCATCCGTTTGGGACATATCGAATGTTGGCAGAATCTCAAATGAATCACCAAGGAATGCGCCTGAAATGTTTGGTGCATTCGTTCCACCTGCAAAGTTATGAATAATTGTTGCGACTGCTCCTTTTGCCTTTGCATTCGCAATTTTATCAACGAATGCGATACTGCCACGAGAAATCAATGCCACTTTACCTTTTACATCAATTCCTTCAAAGTCCTTTACTTCCCCGTTTCCAGGAACTGCAACTAGATCAAATTCTCCTTGAAGCTGTGTTGCTAAATCTTTCCCAAAAGTCGTCCCCATTAATGGAAGCTGTTTTGTTAATTTGTAGTTACCAACTGTAACATTCACTTCCCCGTTATACATTGTTTCAGGATTTGTTGTGTTACCAACAGCAATTCCTAAACGAGCAGTTGCAGGCGTGCCCATTGTTCCGCGATTTGGACCTTCGTTTCCTGTTGCAACTACTCCGATTGTTCCAGCCATCATAGCATTATTAATAGCAAATGAACCAGCATCCGTTTCAGAGTTAGCTCCCCCGCCAAGTGAAAGATTGATAACGTCCATTTTTTCTTTTACAGCAGTTTCAATTGCTTTAACAATACCAGATGTAGCTCCACTTCCATATGCCCCAAGAACACGGTAAGCATAAAGGTCTACTTTTGGAGCAATTCCTTTAATACCGAATTTGTTAGCTCCGATTGCTGCAATTGTTCCAGCAACATGTGTACCGTGAGAAGTATAGAACGCGCTTCCCTTTTCATTAAATTCAGGTGTCCCGGCAGGACGTTCCGAAGGCGATGTTTCCGATGCATCGTCATCTGCTCGAGGCTTCGTGTAAGTTGCTGAATTCGGAATGAAGTTTTTTCCACCTTTATAAACTCCAGCAAACTCAGGGTGATCTACATCAATACCAGTATCTAATACTGCTACTTTTATTCCTTGTCCTTCAAGTCCTTCCTTCCAAAGCTGTTCGATGCCAAGGAAAGAATTACTTGTATTCATTTGAGCTTCTAATTGATCTTCCTTAATAAGTTCCGATGATTTCATCGTATTATCTTCTGATGCGTAAACAATTGCATCAGGTTCGATTAATGTAATTCCTTCTACTGTAAGCAGTTTTGGGAGATCATTTGCTTTCACAGTTGCCGCAAAACCGTTTAAAACAGTATCAAATGTGTATCCTTGAGTCATCTGAACATTTTTAGCAGCTAACTCTTTTTTAACTTCTGCTTGTTGTGCTTTTACATTTGAACGAACTTCATTTGCTCGGGCATTAGAGAATTTTTGGCCTTTGACTTGGCTAATTCCTTGCTCTAGTGCTACAGGCTTTTCAGATAGATGAACGATGACTGCAACATCTTGATTGCCTGATACATTTTGTAAGCTTTCGTGAAGAGTTGGACCATCTTTAGACAAGCTTAGCTGTTCAGCGATAGCAGCCTTTAGTTGAATTATACTTTCACTTTGACTATCCTGCTTGAATGGTTTCGATTCTTCAGCACTAGCACTTGACAATGGAACCAATAGAGAAAGCACCATAACGAAAGCTAGAATACTACTTAAGAACTTCGTAAACTTAAACTTTTTCAAATCTCATTTCCCCCTCCGCCTTTAATTGTCACACTTTTCAGTTTAATGTGATATTTCCAATTTATCACAAAGGAGCTAATACTAATATCGGAATATTTAAACATTTTAAAATATTGATAATTAGTATCAGTTTATCAAATAGAGATTAAATCTATCTTCCTATTAATTTAATGAAAAAGTAGAACTTTCAAATGAGAAATGACTCAAAGTAATTCATTAATTTTTTCAAGTAATCCTATCAAGACAGCAGTTGTAGGTATAGACGGTGGTGCAGTTGCTTATAGAAAATTAGTAGGGCAGTAAGAGGAGTGATTGGAGGGGAATCGGTTTTATTAGTAATACGCAAAGTGTCACCTGTTCACTGAAATATGCCTCTAATTCAAGGATGGTGCGTCTTAGAATAATATCTAAAATTGTGCCATCGTAAGTCATGCAAACCAGTATTGTACCGGTATGCCCCTCGCGAATGGCGAAATCATCTAGTCCAAGCGCGAGATTTTGACAATAATATGCCTGGTGCTGACAGGCGCTTATTGAACACATGAAGCTTCTTTCTTTTTCCAATCTCCCCCTTTAATAAAATTGCATTATATAGTATTCTTATTACGATAATTAATTCGAAAATTCAGAAATTTATAGTAAAAACACCGTACAGAGGGAACAATAAAAGTGAGAAAGGAATTAATAAGATGAGAGATATTAGAGTTTATCATGTAGATGCATTTACAACAGAAAAATTTTGCGGTAATACTGCTGGCGTCGTGCCCGATGCTGATAATTTATCAGAAGTTGAGATGCAAAGTATCGCAAAAGAATTAAATTTGCCGGAAACCGTATTTTTACTCCCTTCCAATAATGAAGATATAGATTATAAAGTATAATATTTCACTCCCACTGAAGAAATCAACTTTTGCGGACACGCAACTGTTGGATTAACGTGGCTTTTGGCTACTGAGTTTAGTCTTACTGAGAAAAAGGAAGGTATAGTACTAGAAACGAATATCGGTAGAGTACCAGTTGTATGGCATAAGGAAAATGGAAAAGTTATTGATGTGGAAATGACGCAAGTAACGCCAAAAACAGAAGATATCAATATTGATGTGGAAGAGCTTAGTCGACTGATCGGCGTCCATTCCGAAAGCATTGATGTAACCTATCCAATCAAACTAGCGAATACTGGTGTCTGGCATTTACTCGTTCCAATAAAAGAGCAAATCGATATCGACAATGCAATACCTGACTTAACGGCGTTAGGAAAACATAATAAAGAACATAATATTAGCACGACACATCTTTATACTTTTACTAACTTGCAAGAATATAAATTATATACAAGAGATTTTGCACCAGGGATTGGCATACCAGAGGATCCTGTAACTGGTGCAGCAAATGGTGCATTAGCAGGCTTCCTCTATTTAGAAGGCGTCATTCCTCAAGGTGAAATAACATATCTTACAATCACTCAAGGAAATGCGATAGGAAAACCTGGAACGCTTTATGTGACTGTTATTCCAAATGAATTAGAACCAGTCATCAAAGTTGCAGGAGCTGCAACCATCACAATTCGAGGTATCTTAACTATCTAAACAAATCAGCTTGAATTTGAGGCATTTTTATATTTCTTATTCAAGCTGATTGGTTCTTTTACGGTTTCCGTATTTTTACTATCTCTACACGCATTTGACATTCGCCGGAGATTTTAACTTCTTTCAGTGGGTGTTTGGACACCTGCTGAAAGAAGTTTTAAATGGCTATGAATGAGCTCCTCTACCTGTGCTTTTAGAGCTTGTTTGGCATAACGTAGCACTTCATCTTCGCCTGCTGTTTTGATGATTACATCGCTGAAGTATTCATCAATATTAACCCATTTTACAACTGCAAGATTTTTCTTAGCTAGGAATCGTCTTTTATTGTAGAAATCATTTCTTATATCTTTTAATAAACCTTCTACAATATAGATGTAGACTTTGGACATTTTTAACTTTTCGAGCGCTGAATAGTCTTGTTGTAATGACCTGATTGCCATATCTAATTTTATAAACTCATACAATTAATGCACCCCATTAGCCATCCATGAAGCGCAAAAATCAGCACTTCACCACAGAAAATGAAAGATGATTAAGTTCTTTCATGGGAGTTAAAGAAGGAATATCTCTTGAAATTTACAAACCTTTAGATAATCGAATCAATTTATCCCTACAAATAGTGTCGTAGCTTGTTTCATAAAAAGTACCTCGTTAATTAAATTTTCTCAAACCGTTAATCATTTTTTGACTTAATATCTGGGACATTTTTTAATGGCTTTTGAAGTGCATCCACAATGGCTCCGATGATACTTGTTGCTAAAATACCCATTAGACCTAGTGATATAGGACCTGCTGGGTCGTCTCCTGTTATTTTAGCAAGCACCTTCAAGCTTACTATTCCTAACAGAATGAGGAAAATGACTGTAAAAGCACATTTTTTTATAACCTTCAAAGATTTAAGGGATAATTCAGAGAAAGCATTGTTTTTTTCGATATAGGTTAGTAGTTTAAATGCTTGATACAACGCAACAGAAAACGTAATACAGAATCCATATGCACATACTAAAAAGGGGATTAGGAAATAAGCCGTATCTGGATGTACCTTTGCATCTTTAATGGTTATCTCAGGCAACCAATAGATACATAAAGCAAGCATCGCAATTCCAATCAGAAAAATAATTACCTTTAAGAAAGTGGTTGAACCTTGTTTAACATTCATTTAAAGCACCTCACTTATCAATGACAACATGATTTTATTACATTATTTATCGCTTTTCAATAAATTTGTATTGTTTTTTATTATATTATTATTGAAAATCCGTAATTAATCATTTTTACTAAACCATGTATCAATAGAATTTATCATATTTTCAAATGCTTCTTCTTTAAATGGTGAGGCGATTCCTGAATGATCAAGTAAGTCTAGGAAAGATAAACGTCCCCCCTGTTTACATATGTCCATATATACATTCCAAGCAGTATACATATCTATTTGTGCGATTGACCAAATCTGCAATGCACAAATTTGAGCCATTGCATAGTCGATATAGTAAAAAGGAAATTTAAATAAATGAATTTGTTGGTGCCAAAAGTCCCCTTTTTTTAAGTAAGAGTGATTATAGGTAGTTTTATATGGCATATATTTTTGTTCAATTTCAATCCATTTTTTCTTTCGCTCCACTGATGATAAGTTAGGATTTGTATAGATAAAATGTTGAAACTCATCAATACTAGCCCTATAAGGCATTGCAAAGATAGCATCCTCTAAGTGTGAATATCTATAATTCATTGCGTCATTTCCAAATATTTCTTCCATGTAGGGCCAAATAAGAAATTCCATTGCAATTGAGCTAATTTCACAAGCTTCCTTAGTGGGAAGTATATATTCTGGTATGTTGTTATTTTGGTTAAAAATAGCCATTTGAAATGCATGACCAAATTCATGTGCTAGTACCTTTACATCCTTTCTTGATCCATTAAAGTTTGCAAAGATATATGGAATCTTTTCATTACATAAATAAGTAGCATAAGCACCACTTGCTTTATTTTCTTTATTGGTTAAATCCATATATTTATTCTCATGCATTAACTTAAAAATCTCACCAGGTTGATCAGATAATTGTTGGAAAATAGTTTTAAATTTTTCTATCATCCAATTAGAATCTCCTTTAAGCATTGCCTCCCCGGTTTTAAACCTCACCTCTTCATCATAGTAGGTTAAGTTCTCAATCCCAATCCGAACCTGTTGCTTTTCCCTTAATTTCTCAGATAGAGGAACCATATATTTCAAAATCATTTTTCTAAAGTCAGCCACATCTTGTTGACCATAGTCAATCCTAGAAAGTCTAGCATATCCAAGTTCCACAAAAGAATTGTAGCCGAGTTCTTTTGCTATTTGCGTTCTTACTTGAATTAAAGAATCAAAGAGTTCATCAATTCTATTTTCGTATTGCTCCAATAGTTCATATTTTTTTTTCAATAGCTTGCTTTCTAAGCATTCTATCTGATGATGAAACAAATTTATCTAATTGAGATAGGTTTCTTTCTTCTCCTTTAAATTCAATCTTGGCATTTGCCATCAATCTTGTATATTCACTTATAAGGTTGTTCTCTCTTTTTAATTTATCAATCACTGATGAACCAATAGTATTTACATTAATTTCAGCAAGATTCAGTAACTGTTTTCCATACTTTTGCCTAATTTGTTCTTTAAATGTAGATTTTATTAAACGTTCATAATAACTCGCTACAACTTTTTCATATACTGGCCAATTTTTATTGATAAACTTTTGTTCTTCTTGATACTTCTTATCTGAGGTATCTAATTGTGCTCTTATCTCTGCAATAGTCAACATTGTTAAAACATGATTTCTACGCGAATTAATCTTATCTATTAACTCAAATTGCTCTTCAAATGAGTTTGCAGAGTCAAACTTTCCTAATAATTCAAATACATCTTCTTCAAATTCTACAATGTTAGGCCTCTCATATAAAAGCTGATCAAAAATCATTTCCCTACCCCCTTTCCATATCATGGTATATTTTACGTAATAAAATGAATAGTCTTATAATTGGAAATAGCGTGTGCTATAATAGCGATATAAGATAATAAATACACAAAAGGGCTGCTTTCATAAAAGCGGCCCTTTTTGTTTTCTTAGATATAGTTCGATTCAATCTACCCTCTATTTTATCTCCTCGGCAATGCTATATATCATTTTTCTAATTAAATTAAACCGCGCCTTTAGTTACTGAACAACTGTTCTATAATTCTTTGAGAAAAGGCATCTAAATAAAAAAACGATCTCGGATAGCTTATTCAAAAAAGTGGATTGATAGAATATAATTGGTAGTAGGAGTGATAAATATGGGATTTCGAATGAGGAAAAGTATCAATTTAGGTGGTGGATTTCGAATTAATGTCAGTAAAACAGGAATTGGATATAGTTGGGGTGTTCCAGGTTATCGTGTGACAAGAACCGCAAAAGGCACGACTCGGAAAACATATTCGCTTCCTGGTACAGGGATTTCCTATGTAGAGGAAACTAAGCGACATAATCGAGCGACAGTGAGTTTGGAGAATAGACCATCCGATCAGCCAAATCTAGAGGAAATTGAAAGTGCTGCAATCCAACAGTTTCAAAACGTGGAAGCTCAACAAATGACAAGGGCAATTGAACGGTCATTAGCGATAAATCGACTCGCGAACATCTTGCTGTGGGCAATTATTTTCACGATTTTTTCTCCGTTATTTTTTTGCTTTTTTTTCATCCTAAATTGCAATATCAAGTTGAACACTTTTTTCAAAAACATCTCAGAGGTTCCGTTGTCTTCTGTTCGTCGGTCGGCGTAGTCCGTTCAACCTGTGTTGGCTAGGTCTGCAAGGTGGTTTCCCTTGCGGAGCTAGCCAATACAGGTTAGGATCTGCTGCTGACTGATGAGCAGAAGACTTTTCTGTTTGGAGGGA
>NZ_JARVRU010000149.1:0-9391 GCF_030209535.1 Lysinibacillus sp. fls2-241-R2A-57 | reverse complement strand
TAGATTTAAAGCAAAATCTCAATTTTCCCTGTCCATTTTCTTGACATAGTATCATTTATTAGGAAGTAATACTTCATCCCTTAATCCTTGAACGAGTTGAGCATCTAATTCTGGAAACCATTTTTCGTAAACATCACAGGGAAGTCTTGTTTTATTTGATGATGATGAGCAACGATGGCTTCGATGTAATTGTTCAATTCATGAAACGGTTCATTAGGATCATATCCACCTAAATATTTTCGGTCGTGCTGTGGAATAAAGGTAGAACTACTGCGCGCATGCCAATTACCGAGCATCACTGTAAAAGCGGCAAGGGCACATTTTCGTGTTTCAAAATCTCGATCATTAAAATAACGATAATATTCATCATATTCAAAACCCACACCAGTATCAAAATATCCGAGACCAACATTTCTAAGCCCCTCTGTTACTTTTTCTACGATAGATGTTGGAGTAGGCTGTAACGGCTGATTTATATCAAGCGCAATAATTTCATCGCTACTAGAATCTAATCGATGACCTAGATAAGTAATTGTTCGATAGTATTTTAATATATCTTGATTAGTTGTCGTATAAGCGATGTTGTCAATTAAGAAACCCATTGCTTCAGCGTGTTCTCCTACGTTATATAATGCCATGGCGTAAAATATTTTCATTTGTTCTTTTTTAGGGAATTTACGGAATGCTTCTTGGAAAAGTTTTTTCGCATCTAAAAAACGTTCGTGTGTTCGATAAATGCATCCTAATTTGACGTATGCGTCCTCCAGTTCTTCATCTGTTAAACCTAGTTCAATCGCCTGCTCATAAAATGGCATTGCCTTTGTTTCTTCAGCTAAAATATCAAAGCTTCGTGCACATTCATAATGGAGGGAAGGATTGAGTTGGTCGTTTGATAATAATGTCAAAAACATTTGTTTCGATTCTTGTAGTTTTCCTTGTCTTCGTAGCTGTAATGCTATATCTTTAGTGTTTTCCATGATTCTGCCTCTTCTCTGCTTGATATAATTATTATTCTGGAAAAAAAGGATAAAACCTCCTTTTGATTTAAGTATAAATTATCAACCGGGCTCTAAAAAATAGTAGGAGACACAAAAAAACAATTGCCATTTGATAGTTTTCTTCAAAAATATTTAGAAGAAATGTGATATACAAAGAGCGGAGAGGAGAAAATTCCAGCTGATCAAAAAGGAAAGCTACTCGATATTGCCCAGGAAATTTTAGAAAATTCGGATATCTGGAGAAGGCTACATCTATACATAAACAGAGGTTGATATTCAAAAAGGCCAACAGCATTTGATGCAGGAACGCACAAGCTTTGTCATTGCTCACCGCTTAAAAACAATCGAAAATGCCGACTAAATTCTTGTTATTCAATAGGGGAAATTGTTGAGCAGGGGGAATCACTATGCAAAAACAAGGAATTTATAGTAATCTACAGCAAAAAGTTTTGAACTCTTCATCCTTTACATAATAACAAAAAGAAAAACTCCATTTGGAAAAAGTCAAATGGAGTTTCTTTTATAACGAGCTATGATGCCCTATAGGACCCGATAGCACAAGTGTATAACTTAACAATTTTAGCTTTATTTCAAGAATACTGTCCAATTTTAAGATCGTTCTTTCCTTATCTAGTGATTTAAAGCAAATTGAATAATCCTTCTGGAACTAAGCTTAATTTATTTTTGGAAAAATCGCTAATTGGCTTCCAAAGCAATTTGAAGGTTGCACCATTATCTTCATGTCCAAAAAAAGAAGGTTCTTCATAAAAAGACTTTTCAACAAATTCAGCATCATAAACAAAAACTACTTCGTGTCCAAGGTCACCATTATATGTAAATATGTTTTCAAGTGTACCTAAATAGTTTAAGTTATTTATATTTGCCCCGATTTCTTCAAGTACTTCTCTCTTTATTGCTTTAGAGCTTGTCTCACCGTATTCAATTCCTCCGCCAATTGGTCGATAGTAATGATCTCTCTTAACTTCATCAAAACCTTCTGCGACAAGTATTGAATCGCCTTTCCTAAATATACAAATAGCAATTGCTCGAATTTGCCCTTTTCTCATCCTCTACCTCCATTCTCTTCTTCAAAACCCTGCTCCGCTAGATTCATATGTTGTTCTGTGAATCTGTTTTACTTTATTATAACAATTAAATAAATGGTATATAACTTAACCTGTGCCGTTAGTGAAATAAGAAATTATATTAGCATAAAAGGTAATTGGATTTCTTATCGAACTTTGTTTTAAAGCCACGTTTGTATTAGCAATTGTGGTAAACTTCTGTAAATGTTATGATGCACTAATATTTAGAAGGTGAGGTATAAACATGTACGAATTAAAAACGAAAGAGACGGATGAGAGTGTTATTGAATTTATTGAAAACGTCGATCATCCTAAGAAACGTGAAGATGCTTACCAACTATTGGATATTTTTACTGAAGTAACAGGATATGAAGCGAAAATGTGGGGGCCTAGTATTATCGGATTTGGTAGCTATCATTACAAATATGAATCTGGACATGAAGGCGATGCACCTTTAGTTGGATTTTCTCCTCGAAAGGCTAAAATCAGTTTATATTTTGCCCCAGGTGACAGTGAGCGAGAACAATTATTAAAAGAGTTTGGCAAACATACAACGGGAAAAGCTTGTGTTTATATAAATAAGCTAGCGGATATTGATGTGGAAGTATTAAAGTTGCTCATTAAACAATCTGTAGCCTTTTTACAAAAAACCTATCCCCAACTATAATTCTTTTTGGGTCAAAGGCTGTCTAAGTGGTGTGAAAACTTTAGGCAGCTTTTTGATTTTCTTGAAAAAATTAATTAGAAATTTATTTTTAACGTGTATCCTTTCAAGTATCAACTGAGAGGAGAGTTATATGAAGAAAATATTTAAGAAAATAGGAATCTACTTTTTTGCGTTTATGTTATTTGGGCTTAGTGTGATATTTATCTATCATCAATACGAGCTAAGTAAGGAATCTGACGTTTTGGAAAATAAAGGAACAATTGTTGAGGTAGATCATAATAAAATGAATGTTTATACTGAGGGCGATGGCGAGGACACTTATGTATTTATGGCAGGCTCAGGAATTGCGGCACCTATTTATGACATGAAAGGACTTTACAGTAAGTTTTCGCAAGAGCATAAGATTGCTGTTGTTGAAAGAGCTGGATATGGATATAGTGATGTTTCTAACGACGAACGCAATATTGATACAATTTTAGCTCAGACAAGAGAAGCGCTCCTGCAAAGTGGCAATAAGCCTCCTTATATTCTAGTACCACATTCTATCTCGGGGGTTGAAGCTATTTATTGGGCACAAAAATACCCTGAAGAAATTAAAGGGATTATTGCACTTGATATCAGTTTGCCAAGCCAATATATAGAGCATAAAATAGGAGTGGTCGAAAAAGCGACTGTTGGAGGAATAAATCTGTTGACCGAAATGGGTTTACACCGACTAGCCCCTTCGAAAGTGTATAATCAAGAAGTCATCAAGCAAACTTTTTTAACGGAAGAAGAAAAAGAAATATATAAAGCACTGTCCTTTAAACAATTTTTGAATGATGATATGAAAAATGAGCTACTACATGTATACGATAATAGTGTGAAATCAGAGGAGCTTCCAAAACCAAAAGATACACCTATTTTATTGATTGATGCCATTGCTGAACAAAATAAAGATTCCAAATATACGAAGTACCATCGCCAGAAATATGCTGAATTTGCCGAGCAAATACATATATCAGATGTGAAGGAATTAAGTGGTACTCATAGCATTTATTTATATAAACCCAATGAGATTTATCAACTGGCGATGGAATTTATGAACAAAGTCGATAACAAAGAAAGGCCGATGGAATGAAAGGATTTACGATATTAATAGTAGAAGACGATCTAATGATTGGCGATTTGATGCAAAAAATACTACAGCGTGAAGGTTACGATGTTGTGTGGAAAACAGATGGACAAGAAATTATGAGCATTATTCACCAAATCGATTTAGTGATTATGGACATTATGCTCCCAGGGGAAGATGGCTATCAGCTGACAAAGAATATTAAAAGCTTAGGTTTAAATATCCCCATTATTTTCCTATCAGCTCGCAATGATATCGACAGCAAGCTTCAAGGGTTAACGGTTGGGGAAGATTATATGACAAAGCCATTTGATCCGAGAGAGCTACTTTTACGAATGCAGAAAATGCTCGAGCAGCAATATGGGACATTTACGCAAATACAGCATTTATTGATTGATATAGAGCTTCGTAAAGTTTTTAAACATACTATTCATGATGAAATTGCATTGACAGCGATTGAACGCAAAATCTTCTTCTATTTATTTGACAACAGGGACAGAGTTTTAACAAAGGATCACTTTTTTGACTATTTATGGCCACTTGAGGATCGAAATCATAATATTATCAATGTCCACATCAAAAAGATTAGAACAAAAATGGATGATCCTTCAGGCAACATCCTTCAAAATATTTACGGAGAAGGGTATCGATTAAATACCTACATAAAGAAATGACGTTAAAAACAAAATATCGATTGTTATTATTTTCAGCGATTGTCAGTGTTCCGATCGTCTTGTTAGGAATAAGTGTGTCAATGTCCATTATTTATGAGTTTGCCTTTAAAAC
Source organism: Lysinibacillus sp. fls2-241-R2A-57 (assembly GCF_030209535.1). Classification (NCBI taxonomy): domain Bacteria; kingdom Bacillati; phylum Bacillota; class Bacilli; order Caryophanales; family Bacillaceae; genus Lysinibacillus; species Lysinibacillus sp. fls2-241-R2A-57. Next base: position 4,741 of record NZ_JARVRU010000149.1, on the reverse strand, counting down.
TCGTAATAAAGGCACGCCATTCCATGAATCTTTTGCCTACCCAACTATGCTAATTGTGTTTTTCCTATCATTATGTTTGCTAGCATTTTTATTTTCGAAATCAATCAATTCATTACTTTCTAAAATAAATATGTTAAACAAAGCCATTCGTGACTTAGCAAGTAATGAAAAAACACCAAATACATTAAAGGTTGACAATGAGGATGAAATTGGACAGCTCATTCAGTCAGTTAATATGCTAATTGAGCGAACTACCTATCGGGAATTAGAGCTTAAGCAACAACAGGAGCTGCAAAAAGAGCTTCTACAAAAGCTAAGACACGACATTAATACACCGCTCACAGCGATGCGTTTACAATTATTTTATCTAGAAGATCGCTATAAGGAACAACCGAAATTAGTAGAGTCCTTAAACGAGCAAATTCAATATATTGCTAGCTTAACGAATGAATTTAATTTGCAGTCCTTAGATACAATTGAAAATTCGTATGTTGTGAATGAAGAAATCCAACTCGCTGTATTGTTAGAAACGATGATAAAAAAGTGGAGCTATTTATATAGAATACATGACATCGAACTAATTTTTCATGCCGACGATAGTCATTTAATATGGACGAGCAATGAGCTATGGCTACAACGTTTATTCGATAATGTGTTTCAAAACACAATGAAACATTCAAAAGCTACAAAACTTGAGGTAACGATTAAAGAGGGCAAGGTTTATATGACTGATAATGGTATTGGTTTTGATCAGACTCATGTAGGCGAAGGTCTAGGCTTAAAAATTATTGACGATATAACAAGAATATTGAATATCACCTATACGTTACAATCAACTGGTGAAGGGACTTTTTATTTTTTTTCTTACGCTGAATATCGATAAATATTGAAAAGTGGGTGATAAATTCTAAAATTGTTCCGATAAATCTGTAAATCATTCCGATAAATTTAAAAATTAGGGCGATAAATCTAAAAATAGTTCCGATAAATTGAGATAGACCCTATTGAACGAACTAACTTCGTTCAATAGGGTCTTCAAGCAATGATTCAATGACATGTTTTAATTGAAAGATGGAAGATTGTTTACTGTCGCTCTTTTTGTAAATAAAGACAGTTTCTATTATGTTGTGGAGCTGCTGTAAATTGTAGTAGTGAATGTTTGTATAGTTATATAAATTAATTAGTTTTGTATTTAACACAGCAATCGAATTGTCTATTTGGAGGAAATCAAGAATGCTACTCACCGATTTTATTTCTTTCGTCGTAAATGGAACTTGGTGCTTTTTTAGCCATTCTGACATCGCGCGTGAATACATACATCCTTTACTTAGTACAAGTAGTGTAACGGGTGAACGTTCCTCAAAATTAATGATATGTGTATTATTCGATATGACTTCAAATGTTTCGGATGCAATCATGTCATAATTTAAGTCAGGATAATGTTTAATAGGGTTACTTGTTAATGCACAATCCATTTCGGCATTGTGTACTTTTTCATTTAAGGAAGTACTAGATTCTACTGTGAAATCGACATCTAAAGGTATATTATTTGTTTGTAACGTATGCATAATGGATGCGCCATAAATTTTGATTGTTGTATGTGATGTGCCAAAGCTAATTTTAGTGATCATTTGTTCGGCCCCGATTGCTTGTAAAAATTCATCGTATTCCTCTGTCATAAGCTTTAAAAAGTTTAAATATTGTGTGCCTACATCCGTAATTTTTAATCCTTGCGGTGTCCGTTTAAAAACTTCCTGACCAATTTCAGACTCCATTTTTTTCACTTTAGACGTTAAGGCAGATTGGGTATAATTAGTCATTTCTGCGGATTTACTAAGATTTTGCCTCTCCAAAATCTCGATTTTCAATGCTATTTCTTCTATATTCATGTTGTATTTCACACACCTATTAAATTTTTTGATAGCCGCTATCATTTTCCTCCATTTTACGCATTCCTTGGGCAAGCGTAAACTCTAGATATATAAAGTTATACTGCACAAATGAATCAGTGTAACGGCATTGGAGGATTTTTTATGAATACATATTATAAATGGATCATCGTTTTAGTAGCTACGCTTTCGCAAACTGCCGCAACTTTTGTAACGTACGGCATGGGACCAATTGCTACATTTTATCAAACTGAATGGAATTTATCATCGTTCCAAGCAGGATTTATCGTTTCTGCTGTCAATATTGGGCCGCTATTTTCCATGATTGTGTTCGGCTATTTCATGGATAAGAAAGGGGAAAAACAAATCATCGGATGGGGCTCTATTTTACTAGGATTCTCAGCTTTACTGCTCATGTTGGCAAATAACTATACGGTGTTACTATTTTTATTAATAGTCGTAGGAATATGGTACGGAAGTGCGCAAACAGGGGGCAGCACGGCCATCGTGAAATGGTTTCCAGATAAACATCGAGGGCTGGCGATTGGCATTCGACAAACAGGCATTCCGATTGGCGGCGCTTTAGCATCAGTCATCCTCACATATATGTACCACCATTATAACCTGACATCGGTGCATCTTGTACAAGGTTTGGTTGCGATTGCAGGTGGATTAATTTTTTTACTTATTTATCAAGAACCTAAAAATCATGTCGCAACGGCGGCAGCATCGGTAACCTTTAAAGAAAAGATGAGTGCCATTAAAAATAACAAAGATTTATACCCGATTTATATTGTAGGTATCGTCATGATGACCTTGCAAATGATACTTGTTGCCCATTTTATGAGTTATTTACATCAAGAGGGTAATTATTCATTGACGGAGGCTGGGCAATATTTAAGCCTTGTATTATTAGGAGGTATGATTGGAAGGGTAGCTATTGCCTGGATTAGTGATCAATTTTTTGCACAAAAACGGGAGTATCTATTAATCATAGTAATGGCTAGTGTAGTTATTTTCACAGTTCTATTGCCTTTTATATTGCAGGAGAAAAATTTAATGCTACTTTTTTGCTTTGTATTAGGCTTTGTAGCGCTTGGTTGGTATTCATTGTATATTGCTTGTGTGACAGAGCGTTCAAATCCCCATTATGTTGGTCTAACCGTAAGTGCAGCCTTGACGTTGAATCAATTATTTATTGTTATTGCGCCTTCGTTATTTGGATTCATGGTAACAGTTTTTTCAAGCTATCAATTGGCGCTGGATATAGTTGCGATCATAATAGCGCTAGGTGCAGTTAATTTATATAGATCTTTGAAAAGGCTTGAATTCAATAATCGGAGGAATGCGATATGAATAAAGGAAAAAGTTCCATTAGGATTGAAGCAAGTATTGCTACAGTTTGGCAAGCAATTACGGATGAAGGGTAGCTGTCACAATGGTACGCACCAGGTTCAACATGGAAGATCCCTAAATTAGAAGCTGGTGAAAAAATAACTTTCACGTTAATGCCGAATGCACATAATCAGCTCTCCGAAAAATTATCGATGATGTAACGATACAAGAAGTCCTTCCGAAGCGGGAGTTTTCGTTTTACTTAGAAGTGCCATAAACATTAATTGCTATTGTCCTGAAGGGGAGCCACTGTCACCTTTAATATGAGCGGCTATGAGGCTTCTCTTTCCAATTTGAAGGCGTGATATACCTACAATTTAAAAATGAACCCTGTATGAAGGCAAAAGTGCCACAATGCAGGGTTCATTTTTGCATGATCGTTACATATCGTTAAATGAGTCCTTACTACGTCTTAGGTCTTAGATGAATTTAATTCGGAGGGGCGTTTTTATAAATTGGTATTTTGATACAATCATGTTAGTGGTATATTATACAGCAGGAGGAATTATATTGAAAAAATTTATCGGTTTTGGATTATTAATAAGTGCTTCATTACTTGCTTTATCAGGATGCAACTCTGTCATTCCAGGCAAAACTAAAGATGAAACGATCTTAGTTGAAAAGGATGATGCAGAGAAGTTAGATGTTGAATTACAATTCGGTGTTGGAGATATGACAGTTAAAAAAGGTGCTAAAGATTGGGTTGAGGGTACTGCTCAATATAATATTAATAAACTGGCACCAAGAGTTGACTATGACTTACGCGGCAAGACTGGAGAAGTAGTGATTGATCATAAAGGTTCTACTAATGTAGGTTTAGGAAAAATAAAAAATACATGGGATATCCAACTGAATGAAGATATTCCAATGGATCTCTACGTTGAAACAGGTGCCTCAGAAGCAGAACTTGATTTACAAGGTCTGCAATTGGAAAAATTAGATATTGAAACAGGAGTTGGCGATCTCACTGTAAATTTAGGCGGAGATTGGAAAAAAAGCTTCAAAGCGAACATTGAAACAGGTGTTGGTGAAACTACTGTCGTTCTACCATCGAAGGTTGGGGTAAAGCTGAGGACAGAAGAAGGCATCGGCTCTTCCAATATAGAAGATTTTATTTCAAAAGGGAATGGCGTTTATGTCAATGAAGCATATGAAAATGCGGATGTAGTGCTTGAGGTGCACTCTGAAATCGGTGTAGGCGACATTACTTTTAAATTGGATAAATAATGAAAAGTTTAGTAGGCTACTTTGGATGAAGTAGTCTGCTTTTTTTGTTCTACATACAAACCGAGGATACGTTGCAAGCGGTCGGTGGAAGGTTTCCGGAAGCTTAATACATCTTGCCCGGAGAACTAGAAGCGATGGATGGAAGCGGCGAAGCGGCGGATAGAGGAGTGGAAGTGACGGATAGAAGAGCCAAGGCGACGGATAAAAGCGAAAGTGGCGGATAGAAGAGT
>NZ_JARVRU010000138.1:0-9545 GCF_030209535.1 Lysinibacillus sp. fls2-241-R2A-57 | reverse complement strand
GCGGCAAATGTTTTATCTGTGCGAAAGCGTAGCGTCAGCAACAAAGCGCCCAGTCAGAACGGAAATCAACCACACGTTTTGGTGAAGAGCCGAATAAAAACTAAAAATAAGAAGTGTTGTTTGTCTAATAAAAAAGTTGATTGGACGCCCCCCACACTAGATGAGCCATAATTGATTATAAAATAAAGGCATTTGTTGACGATAAATAAAATGTAAATCTAATTATATGGATCTATAGTTTCTAGTTAGTTTTAGTCATTTTATAGATGGACAGTAGTAAAAATCTGTTTGACTTTTCTGTTATTTAAAGTGAAATTGCTGATTATTAGAAGTTACAATTATATTTTGTTGCCAGCTTATTTTATTTCTTGCTAAAATAGGGCAATAGTCAGATACAAGAACGGAGTAAAGAATGAATATTTCGGTGATTACAGTGTCTTTTCCGTTAGATGGGGAAACATTAAATGAATTAAAATTATTATGTGAAGAAGCGACTACACATGACTATCGTGTATATGAAACTGCTATGAGTTTACCTATGGCGAGTTCCTTTGAATCGAAGGGCTTTATGGTACTTGCTTATGAAGACGACAAAGATATGTTAGTTGGCGCAGCAAGTGCAATAGATTTAATGGGCCTTCATACATATGAATGGTCTTTAGTTGTCACACCTACATACCGTCAAATGGGAATTGGAACCGCTTTAGTTGAGGTTTTACAAGCCGGCCTTAATGAGCGTGGCGCAGAAGGGCAATTGGCGGTAGTGATAGATGGCTCACCTTTTGGACACACATTTATTGAAAAGAAGGGCTTTACATATAGCTTTTCAGAGGCAACTTTAGAAACAAGAGCAGAGTCAGTAGAATTAAAGGATGATATCGAAATTATTCCTTATGCAGGTGAACAGGCAGAGCTGATTGCCATCTATAGTGCAGCATTTGGAGATCTACCTGAAGAGTCTGAGGAGCTAATCGCTTTTAATACGTCAACGACTGGAAGAAAACTATGGGTAGCACGTAAAGACGGAGAAGTTGTTGGAACAGTGACGACTGCCCAGGAAAATGAAATTCAATGGGTAACAGCATTGGCAGTTCATCCAAATTGTGAGGGGCAAGGGATCGGTACTGCGATGCTTTCGTTTTCTAAGGATTATGCGAGCAAAATTGGTGCGAAATTCGTCATGCTGGATGTAGAAATCGACAATAGAAAGGCGCTTTCTGTTTATGAGAAGGCAGGCTTTATGAAGGCTCAGCAAATAGATTATTTCGTAAAACAATAAGTGAAGAGTGAGGAGTGTGCTTTATGCATCGCTCCTCACTTTTTTGTGCCTGCAGAAGCAGAGAATTTCCAGATGCAGATAGAACGACTACATAAAAGGATCGATAAGTCTTTCTTTCAAAGGAAATGCCAAGAAAATATCATTCGATTCTGGAATAAAAGGTTGAAAAGAAGGTTGAAAAGAATACGCGTGATAACGCAATAAACGGTTTATCAAAATATGTTCAAAAGTAAGCAAAGATTGATTTGCATCTTTTCCTGGAAGGTTTTGGCTTAATAAGACAATAATTGTTAAGAGATAAAAGGATGTCCTTTTTTCGTTTCTTAAATGGAAAAATTTTAGCTCATCACCAAAACGTGTGGTTGATTTCCGTTCCGACTGGGCGCTTTGTTGCTGACGCTTCGCTTTCGCACAGAGCAAAGCTTCCTGGGGGCGTCCGATGAGCCGCTTCACTCGCGTTGCTCGCTCCAGGGTCTCATCTGTGACGCTGATCCCCAAGGAGTTGCCCAACCAGAACGAAGGAAGGCTTACAATACCGATATAGTGGGAATGTTTCCCCTCTGACCGAAGATGCTTCTGTACAGATTTATCAAAAGGAAACAAAAAACAGTGAAGTAGTCAATATTTCTGATACATGGGAAACGAGCGAGGACGGGCTTTATTTAGAAGTGAGAGCAGGAACCGCTAAGGCTGACGCTTATGCAGGAGTGATAAAGTGGGAACTACAAAATGTACCGCCGAATCGATAGCAGAAGGTAGATGATTTTAAACTGAACAGGTTATTTGATGTGTGATTCGAATTTTACCATGAGCGATGCGAAAAATGGCAGTTCCTTTATTCAATTGGCATGTTGGACAAGTGCTTCACATGTAATCAACCAAATTAATTAAAAGTCTACGCCAAAGAAAGTTCTCATATACTGAGCACTTGAATACAAAATATTACCACAAAGAGAGATGTATCATTCATTTGATACATCTCTCTTTGGTTAGCAAAAAATGTTCTAAAACACGTATATAAAGTCTAAACGCCCTTACTAAGAGTTGTGAATGACATTTGTTAAAACGTATGCCATATATAAGTTGATTGGAGTGAAGACTAGACGCACCCAAGAAAGAGCCCAGTCGGAACGGAAATCAACCACTTGTTATGGTGGTGATCCAATTTTATTCCTTTTCAAATTGAAAAATATCTTGATTAATCATTGCATGAAAGTATTGATCCATTTCTTTTGCTGAAACTTCATTTCTATTTTGTAACCACCATGCACTTAACGTTGTAATGACACCTGAGTGGAATTCGATAATTAACTCAGATGGTATCGTATGATTTTTACAAATTCGTTGTAATTCTTCATTTTCTTGTTTCTTCATTTCTCGAGTTTGATAAGTCATAAAGTTGATAAACTGTTCATCATCCATTTGCGACTCTAATATTTTACCAATCTCTTTATGATGTAAGAATTGTTCTATCACTTGAAATGGCTTCGTTAATCGATCTAAAAGTGGTACTGTTAATGCTTCTTCTTGATTTTGTCTAAGACCAAATGCCAATAATGCATTTTTATCCTCAAAATGTTGATAAAATGTTGTTCGATGAACCATCGCACGATCACAAATCTGATTAATAGTAATGGAACTATATTTCTGTTTTGATTGCGTCATTAATTCAAATAAAGCTTCCCACAATAGTTTATGTGTACGTCTAATACGTAAATCCAGTTGCCTCTCATTACCTTTCATCTACACTTCTCCTATTCTGTAGTTTAATTATACAATTGTTGAAAATTGATTCTTCTCTTTTAATCTACACATGTATATTATATTACTTGTGTTCTTTTGTATACACATGTATTAATAGTCAAGACGGCAGGAGGAAAGTTAATAAATGAATATGACGACTACGAGTTCTACTAGTAGCAAAGTTGATCTTTCTACTATTAGACATAAACCAATAATAATCGCATTAATGTTAGGGGCAATGGTCGCGCTTTTAAACGAAACATTACTTGGTAATGCTTTAACCGTACTAATGAGAGAATTTGATGTGACAGCTTCAACCATTCAATGGCTTACGACAGCCTACATGTTAGTTGTTGGCGTTTTAGTACCGATTACAGCCCTACTTCAACAATGGCTCACAACAAGACAAATGTTCTTAACCGCCATGATTACATTTTTAGTCGGTACCTTGATTGCTGGGGTTGCACCGACATTTAGCGTTTTATTAATCGGTCGTATTGTCCAAGCAATCGCTACTGGATTAATCTCACCGTTACTAATGAATACGATTTTAATTATTTGTCCACCTGAAAAACGGGGTGCCACAATGGGCTTAATCGCACTTGTTATGATGTCTGCTCCAGCAATTGGCCCTACCTTATCTGGCGTTATCGTTGATTCACTTGGTTGGCGCTGGTTATTCTACTTTGTTATTCCTGTAGTCATCATTGCCATCTTAATTGGAATGAAGTATCTTCAAAACGTCTCAGAGTTAACACGACCAAAAGTGGATTATATATCTATTGTTCTATCGACAGTAGGTTTCGGTGGTATTGTGTATAGCTTTAGTTCTTCAGGTGATTTAGGATGGTCAGATCCTAAAGTTTATGTCACTTTAATGATTGGGGTTATAGCGTTAGCCATTTTTGTTGTTCGTCAATTAAAAATAGATAATCCAATTTTAGAACTACGCGCGTTTAAATTTCCAATGTTTACTTTATCAGTTGGGTTAATATTCATCGTCATGATGTCTCTGTTCTCAACGATGACATTATTACCGATGTTTTTACAAACGGTTTTACTTGTGACAGCCTTTAAATCAGGGCTCATCATGCTACCAGGAAGTATTATTAGCGGCATTATGGGACCGGTTGCAGGTAAATTATTTGATAAATTAGGGCCGAAAATTATTATTATCCCAGGTATTGGGCTAGTTGCCGTTGCAATGTGGTTATTCAGTGGCATTAACGCAGAAACAACATTAACACAAATTATCTTGATGCACAGCGTATTAATGGTTGGACTCATGTTTGTCATGACAGTACAAACATATGGTTTAAATCAATTGACACCCGAGCTTTATCCACACGGTACAGCGATCTTTAATACGTTATCACAAGTAGCTGGCGCAATTGGAACAGCTATATTTATAGCAAAAATGACGACAGGTACAGCAAACTATATGAAAAATTCAGCAAATCCAATGGATCCAGTAGAAAATTTAAATGGTTTAACAACCGGCTTCCAAGGAGCATTTACGCTTGGGTTAGTCTTTATAATTGTTGCCCTCGTTGTATCGTTTTTCTTGAAAGGGAAGAAAAAGGAAGGTGCGATCGCACAGCCTTTAACTAATGAAAGTTAGAAGAACAACCTAAATTTTGTATTGTCATTTAAGTTTCTAAAATTGATTTCTCCCGCTTTTTAAGGTTTTGACCAGTTATGTCCCGGCCTCTATATTTTTATTAATTGGGTGATTTTGGATAATTAGAATTCACTTTAATTTCTTTGACAAAATATGGACAACTATACAAACAGATGTAAATATAAATGCATGCATTAATGCTTCATACAAAGGGTATTTTTGATAAAAAGATAGAATAAGCAGCATGACGATAAAAAACAAACTATAAAAAATCAACTTTTTTTTCATGTTCCACCTCTTAATGTCGGAGTCAATTTAAGTTGTTTAAAAAGATGGAGTGAAATTGAGTTTCTATTCCATCTTTTGTGTTTGTCAGTATATTATCTTAGGTGGGATGGCATCTAAATCTACCACATTATTTTATATGTAATTTTGTGGTAAAATAGGTAATGTTGAGGATGGTTAACGGATGAAGTGCTTAGTCGAAACGGAAATCAACCCCACGTACTGATGAACCTTTTTATCATAAATTTGTAACTATCTTCATATAGTATCAGTAAGCCTATGAAAGGAGTCGTTATCATGCGTATGCCGGCACTGCCTAAAAAAAAGTCTCCTCCAAAGGAAGCACCTCGTTCGTGGTGGAAGGTTGTTAAAGCGTATTTATCCAGAGGAAAGTTTTACCGTTTACCACCTCGGAATTGATAATTCTATTAAAAAAAGTCGCCGTGAAAGTAGCGACTTTTTTATTCATTTTCTAATAGAAAAGTATTTTTTGTTGGGCCAACTAAGTATAACTCATGCATTGCTCGAGTGAGTGCCACATAAAGTAGCTTTCGATCAATTTTCGTATCGTAGAAAGGGACATCGAAGGCAGCTACGATGACGGCATCAAATTCAAGGCCTTTAGCTAAATGACTCGGAACAACGAGCAGTAATTCCTGATTGATGGACTCATTTTCAGTTAGGAGCTGAGCAGCAATCTTATTGTTTATTAATTCTTGCTGCATAGATTTTGCTTCTGCAGTAGTTTTACAAATTAAAGCAATGGAATGATGTCCGTTGGATCGAATGGCTTCAAAAATTTCTTTTATTTGCTGAGCATTAAAAGATTGTGCCTGTATAAAGGTTGGCGCATTGCCGTGACGAACCACGGGCTCAACTAATGGAAGCTGTTCATCCATTTGTGCTAAAACCTTGTTCGCTACCTCCATAATTTCAATTGTTGTTCGATAGCTTTTTTGAAGTGTTCTGAAGCTTGCTCGAGGAAATAGATTTTGTACGGGCTCCCAAGCAGTAAGAGATCGATAGCTGTGAATGCCTTGTGCTAAATCACCAACCATTGTAAACATATCCGTTTCAAGTCCTGTTTTTAAAGCAGCAAGCTGAAATAAACTATAGTCTTGTACTTCATCGATGAAGACAACCCGCATTTTCCATTCGTCTGGAATTCCTTTTAAACGTGCTTGTAAATAATAAAGTGCAGCTAAATCTTCAAGCACCCATCGTTCTTTAACATGTACTTGTAAAAATTGCTGTTGCTCAAGATGATGCCACTCTGGTGCAAGCTCTGCTAAAAGCTCAGCATTTGTTAGAAGGGTGCGATAGAGAGTTTTAATATTATGTTTAGCAAAGCGACGCATATAAACAGATACTGTGGATTTAGCCTCTTTCTCAATAGCAGGAATACGTTCATCACGTTCGTCAATAAACTTAGTAACAATGCGACGACGTTTGTCATCATCACGAATTCCATTTAATGCTTTCCCAAGCGCTTCATCATATTTTTTATGGAGCATATTTAAAATAGCCTGTTTCTTTTGACGGACATGGCTTGCTAGCACCTTTTTAATATGAGCTAGTCGTTTTTCAATTGGCATATAAGAAAATTCATATAAAAATAGCTTCTTTAAATGAGAGGCACGCATAATACAATATTTCTCAATAAGAACATCCTCAAACTGGTTAGCAATTTCCTGCTCGATTTTTAGGACGTATCGTTCTATTACATCTCGGTAATAAAGAGAGCCCTTCATTTCAGATATCCAGGAAATTGACTGTTGGGGTCCTCCTGCAACAAGAGATTCTAATTGCTCATTAGGGTTTTGAAGTTTCAGCTTTAGCTTAGTCGCAGCTAGAACATAATCAGTAAAGGTTGTTTGGCAAATTTTATCGACACCGAGCTCTGGTAAAACGTCGCCAATATAATCGATAAATAACTTATTCGGTGCTAAAATCATGAGCTGCTCAGGATTAAAATGCTCGCCCATTGTGTAGAGGAAGTAAGATATTCGGTGTAGGGCAATTGTTGTTTTTCCACTACCAGCAGCCCCCTGTACGATGATAGGCTGACGAAGATGTGCTCGTATAATTTCGTTTTGCTCCTTTTGGATGGTGGAGACGATTTCTGTCAAACGCACATCTGCTTTCCCAGCTAATGCTTCTTGCAGTAATTCATCGTTTGTTGTTAAATCAATATCCCGTATATCGAGCAATTCACCATTTTCTATTTTATATTGTCGCTTGGCAAATAAATGTCCCTTATTGATCTCTCCGCGAACATCATATTCCATATCCCCAAGGCGACCATCATAATAGACGTTTGCTACTGGTGAACGCCAATCGACTATAATAGGTTCGTGGGTTTCTCGATGAAACAAAGAGGTTTTACCGATATAAAGAAATTCTTCAGGATCTCCAGTCTTTTGAAAATGAATTCGGGCAAAGTATGGCTTTTGTTGAACAGCCTGTAAGCCTTCTTTTTGGTTTCGAGCCATTTCAAAAAATCGAGCATTTGCTAAGATATTTAAGTAACCCAAACTTGAATCTAAATAATCAAGATCTGCCATCGACTTACGAATATTTTCCTGAGCAGATTGCAAACCGCTTTGCGATTCATTTAAAATTTGCTGCATGTAATTTTTGGTGTAAGTTAGCCGTTCCACTTCAGCCTGAAAATCTGGATGTTGTGCAGTCATTTTTTTAGCACCTCCTAAGTACTTACATTTTCAAGTAGATTATCATACTACTATATATAATATTTACCATCAAGTGAAATTGTATTAGGTTTAATTAGGGAAAAGAGAAAAATGGCCCGCCAGCAATCTGTTAAGGGGTGGGCGAAATAGGAGGTTATCAAATTTGAATATTTTTGCCCATAGAGGCGTTTCTGCACATTACCCTGAAAATACTATTGCTGCTTTTGTAGCTGCATCAAAGCTTCCGATTACCGGGATTGAACTAGATGTTCATTTAACAGCGGATAGGGAGCTAGTCGTTATTCACGATGAAATGATTGATCGCACATCTAACGGTTCTGGCTACGTAAAGGACTATACGCTACAAGAACTTCGTGCATTTGACTTTGGTTCATGGTTTTCTTCTGAATTTGAGGATGAAAGCATTCCAACACTAGGTGACATATTAGAGCTGTTCGCAGGTACAAATCATCGCATTAATATTGAACTAAAAACAGATATATTTCCATATAACGGTATAGAAGCTCTTGTAATTAAAGAAGTTGCCGCATACCAAATGACAGAGAGAGTGATTATTTCCTCCTTTAACCATGAATCGATTCAAATCATCTCACAAAGGGCACCATATATCGAAAAAGCGGCCCTGTTTGCAGAAATTTTAGTTGATTTTAACGGCTACACAGCTCAAATCCCAGCAAATGCTATACATGTCAGCTTACCCACAGCATTTCGGAAATCAGTTAAAGAAGCTCTTAATGAAGGAGCTATTGTACGTGTATATACAGTCAATGATGTCGAAGACGCAAAGCAACTGCAGCAGCTCGGTGTACAGGGACTATTTACAGATGACCCGGAGAAAATAGTATCTGGGTTGACTGTTTAATTGGAAGGGAAGAGGTTAGAGGGGCGGAAAGAGATTAGAGCGGCGGATAGAAAGGTCAGAGTGACGGAAAGAATAGCCGGAGTGACGGATAGAACTGGCAAAGCGATGGATAGAAGAGTCGGAGTCGTAGATAGAAACGTCATAATCGTGGATAGAACAGCCAAAATCGTGGATAGAACCGTCAAAATCGTGGATAGGACCGCCATAATCGTGGATAGAACCGTTAAAGTCGTGGATAGTCCCGCTAAAGCGGCGGATAGGGCCGGCAAAGCGGTGGAAAGAACTGTCAAAGTGACGAAAAGAAGTCAGAGCGACGGATAGGACCGTCATAATCGTGGATAGAACAGCCAAAATCGTGGATAGGACCGTCAAAGTCGTGGAAAGAACCGTCAAAGTGATGGATAGTCCCGGCAAAGCGACGGAAAGAAGAGTCGAAGTGACGGATATAAAGGTCAAAGCGACGGAAAGACCCGGCAAAGCGGCGGAAAGAACTGTCAAAGTGACGGATAGAAGTCAGAGCGACGGAAAGAAGAGCCGAAGCGACGGATAGAAATCAGAGCGACGGAAAGAAGAGCCGAAACGATGGATAGAAAGGTCAAAGCGACGGAAAGAAGGGCCGAAGCGACGGAAAGAAATCAGAGCGACGGAAAGAAGAGCCGAAGCGACGGATAGAAAGGTCAGAGCGACGGAAAGAAGAGCTGAAGCGACGGATAGAAATCAGAGCGACGGAAAGAAGAGCCGAAACGACGGATAGAAAGGTCAAAGCGACGGAAAGAAGGGCCGAAGCGACGGAAAGAAATCAGAGCGACGGAAAGAAGAGCCGAAGCGACGGATAGAAAGGTCAGAGCGACGGAAAGAAGAGCCGAAGCGACGGATAGAAATCAGAGCGACGGAAAGAAGAGCCGAAACGACGGATAGAAAGGTCAGAGCGACGGAAAGAAGAGTCGGAGTGACGGATAGAAAGGTTAAAGCGACGGATAGCCCCACCAAAGTCGTGGATAGAACCGTCAAAATCGTGGATAGCCCCGCCAAAGTCGTGGA
>NZ_JARVRU010000094.1:0-9564 GCF_030209535.1 Lysinibacillus sp. fls2-241-R2A-57 | reverse complement strand
TTTTATCGAAAAACAAGCTCTTTCTATCAAAGAAATCAACCACACGTTATGGTGATGGGCCAGATTTATCAAATATAACCTTTTGAAGTTAAAATATCTGTGAGCTGGTCTACACATTCTTCGATGGAATAGCTTTCTGTGTCTAAAATAATTTCTGGGTTTGCTGGTTCTTCATAGGGAGCACTAATACCTGTAAAGTTTGGGATTTCTGCATTCCGTGCTTTTTTGTAAAGTCCCTTCGGATCACGCTTTTCACACGTTTCAACAGAACATTTCACATAGACCTCTAGAAATTCTCCCTCATCTACTAGCGCACGGACAACTTGACGATCTTCTCGGTAGGGTGAAATAAAGGCAGTCAGAACAATGTGACCACTTTCTACAAAAAGCTTAGATACCTCCCCTATACGTCGAATATTTTCCTTACGGCCTGCTTCATCAAAACCTAAATCCTTATTCAAGCCATGACGAACATTATCACCATCTAAGACAAATGCTTGATTGCCACGTTCAAAAAGTCGTCGTGCAAAGACGTTCGCCACAGAAGATTTTCCTGAAGCTGATAAGCCAGTAAACCATAAAATAAAGCTTTGATGTTTGTTTTGTGTACGACGCTCCTCTTTTTTTATAGAAGCTTCATGCCAAACGATGTTAGAACTCACTTTAAAACCTCCTTACGCATTCCTTTAATCAGTACATCAACAACCTCTTTACGACTAAATGTACTTGGAGGCACTTCGCCATTACGCAACATTTCTCGAACCTTAGTACCCGATAAAATTACATGTGCTGCGCTATCATGTGGACAAGTTTTCGTCGTCGCCATTCCTTCACATTTATTGCAATAGAAGCTATGCTCAAATTTCAATGGAACAATCCCTAATTCATCTTCCGTAAATTGTTCAAAGATTTTTTGGGCATCATATGTGCCATAGTAATCACCAACCCCTGCATGATCACGTCCAACGATAAAGTGCGTACAGCCATAGTTTTTTCGTACAAGTGCATGGAAAATGGCTTCCTTTGGCCCTGCATAACGCATTGCAGCTGGAAACACACCTAATTGCACGCGATTTTCAGGATAATAATTTTTCAGTAAAACCTCGTAGCTTTCCATGCGAATTGTAGCTGACACATCGTCTGATTTCGTTTCCCCAACAAGCGGGTTTAAAAATAATCCATCAATTGTCTCAAGTGCCGCCTTTTGAATATATTCATGTGCCCGATGCACCGGATTACGTGTTTGGAAGCCAACAATAGTTTTCCAGCCCTTTTCTGCAAACAAATGACGTGTTTCAATCGGATCAAATGAATACGCAGGAAACTTTTGCTCAAGGCGTTTTACTAATGTAATTTTTCCGCCCACATAAATACTTGGACGTTCCTGCAGCTTTCTAACACCAGGATGCTCTAAATCCTCTGTGCCATATATTAACAATGCCTCTTTCCGTTTATTCGGCTCATAAATATCAGCGATCTCAATAACACCGTAAACAACATCACCATATACTAGTTTTGCTTCATTGCCAGGTTGTAATGTTGCCGCTACTTCCTTTGTTACAGGTAATGTAATCGGAATACTCCACACCACGCCTGATGCTAAACGTGTATGCTCAACAACGGATTCATAATCTTCCTGCGTTAAAAAACCTTCAATTGGACTGTAACCACCGATAGCAATTAACTCTAAATCACTAAGTGAAATGGCATCAAGCTCAATAACTTTATTTATATGTGTTGTATCCTTCTCTGGATTAAAGGCTTGCACTAATCGTCCACCATGTGGTTGTAAGCTCATCAAAATCTCCTCCTATTTTTATTGAATTATTAGGTTTTATATTTAAGTTTATTTGTGTATTAATTGGGGTTTCTTGCTGATTTGATCGGCTTTCGGTCAAAAGTGATCGGCTTTCGCTCTAATGTGATCGGGTTTCATTCAAATTTGATCGGCTTCCACTCAAATGTGATCGGGTTTCATTCAAAAGTGATCAGCTCCCGCTCAAATGTGATCAGCTTCCCCACTGATTTAATTGGCCCCCATTAAATCCCTTCACCTGCATCATAGATTGAGCGCTCTTCTTCACGCATTGTTCGCATTAAGCTAATAACACCAAGCGTTCCAACAATAATAGTGCCAGTTAATACGATGGCATAGAGATCTTTCTCTAAAAATAGCTGTACTAAAAAATAAGAAATGACTAAAGAAAAAATTGGCGAGACAATCCAAATACGGAGTATTTTTTTCACGATATGTTTATGAAAAATTTGTTTCCCGTTTTTGGCCATCCCCATTCCGATGATGGAAGAGGATGTTACTTGTGTTAACGGCACGGGAAGCCCAAAAATAGAGCTAATGCCGACAAGGAGTGCACCTGTACTCGATATCAATATCCCTTCCGCCTTCTCAAAGCGCACAATTTTTTTACCGTTTGTTTCAAGTACTCGTTTTCCTAGTAGCATTGCGCCAAGCGCTACAAATGCCCCACCAAGCCATATTCCATGTGTTACGCCCATCATGCCTGCACCAACAAGAGGGCCAACTGCATTTGCTACGTTATTCATCCCTGCTGAAAATGCTTCGAAAAATCCGGCAAAGACAAGAAGAATCGTTAATATCGGTCGATCCTTTAACAAGCCCTTGCCCCGTAATTTATACAGCCACTTACCAAAGACAAGTGCAATAACGAACGCAACAACCGGAATAATTATCCAAAATGAAATGATGACAAGCAGTGATTTTACATATAACACTTTATAAGCAATCCCAACACCTACAACTGCTCCCACTGTTACTTCACTCGTCGATAGTGGAATGCCTAACAGATTGGCTAGGAATAGCGAGCTTGTTGCAGAAATCAAAATAATAATGACAATCTTTACAGTAATGTACTCCTGTGGCATAATGCCGGAGCTGATTGTTTTTACTACCTCTCCACCACCAAGAACAGCACCGCTAAAAACTCCCACTGAGCATATTAGCAATGCTTGCCAAGCTTTTTTGATGGCACCTGCACCGTAAGCGACTCCCATTGAAGCTGCTGCTCCACTGGCACCTATATTCATCGCAAAAAATAAACTAATTGCTATTGCAACATATTCAAGCATGGCAAAACTCCTTTACTCATGTAACCCACATTCCGTTTTACCAGAATCCTTCCATCTACCTGAACGTAAATCATCCATCGTAAATGCTGGTTTTGTACAATGCTCACAACCAATACTTGGATAGCCTCTGTCGTGTAAAGGATTGTAAGGCAAATCATGCTTTGAAACATATCGCCAAACATCCTTCCATGTCCAATGAATGAGTGGACAAATTTTAATCGACTTAAATTTATCATCACGATTGATAAAGTTTGTATTTTGTCGAGTTGCTGATTGTTCACGACGCAAGCCTGAAATCCAAGCCTTTGCACCTGCTAACGCTTCATGTAACGGCTTTATTTTGCGAATATCGCAGCATTTATTTGGATTAGACTTCCATAGTTCATCACCGTATTGCGCTGCTTGCTGTGCTAGCGTAAGTACTGGTTTTTGCATAATAACGTTAAGCTGTGGATATTTTTCTTTTACTCTATCAATCGTTTCAAACGTTTCCTTAAAATGAACATCTGTATCTAAAAAGACAATCGTTGCATCAGGCTTCACCTTTGAAATAAGATCAATCAAGACAATTCCCTCAATCCCAAAGCTACATGCATAAATGATATCTTCTCCGTATTTTGCATAACTCCACTGTAAAACCTCCAGTGCAGCCTTATAAACTTCATCAACATTAAAATTCATTGTCGGTTCATGCCAAGTTGCATACGTTAACATATAATCCCCCTTCGTAACGAAAAAGGGCGTTCTAACGAAAGACAAAATGATAAACATGTCTTTGTTAAAACGCCTCTAGTTTGACTAGCCAGCTTATTATGAAACGATTGTTTTAGTTACTTCATTATACAATCATTCCCCTTATCACCAAGATATACTAAGTACACCTAGTAGTCAACTAGGTTTTCAAGAAAATTCATTTTATTGCACCCTGTTTTTATGTTTGACACTTGAATGTAGATGTTTCTCTGAGTATCTCCGACGATTGCCATGTAGCAGAGAAATTTGCTCACATAACTACCATTCTATTTTATTTATGATGAAAATCTCGTCCGTCGTTAACAGCAGTTACATAGCCTGCACGAATAACAAAGTCTCCGAAATGCTCGCCATCTAAACGTTCCTTTGCATAGTGTAGAAGGATTGGACGAAGTTCCGCTAAAATCTCCTCTTCACCGATATTTTCACGATAAATTTTATTGAGACGATCACCAATAAAGCTTGCTCCTAAATACATATTATATTTCCCTGGGCCTTTACCGATAAAACCAATCTCAGCCATTGCCGCACGGGAGCAACCATTCGGACAGCCTGACATACGAATAACAATTTCTGTATCGTTTAAGCCTGCTTCATCGATGATGGTTTCAATTTTTGTAATAAGGGAGGGCAAATAACGCTCCGCTTCTGCCATCGCTAAACCACATGTTGGTAACGATACGCAAGCAATCGAATTACGGCGTAATGCAGAATAGTGCGCACCATCTGTAAGCTTATATTGCTCAATAATAGCAGTGATTTCCTTCTTTTTTTGCGACGTTACATTACTAATCATTAAGTTTTGGTTTGGTGTTAAGCGGAAATCACCCGTATGCACTTTAGCAATTTCACGTAATCCTGTTAGAAGCTCATAATTTTCAAAGTCTTTAATACGGCCATTTTGAATAAATAATGTATAGTGCCATTTGCCGTCTGCACCTTCAATCCATCCATATTCATCACCTGTACGTTCAAAGGTAAACGGGCGAGCTTGTTGGATGTCCCAGCCTAGACGACGTGTTAGCTCTTCATTAAACCACTCAAGCCCTCTTGCATCAATGGTATATTTAAAACGTGCATTTTTACGCACTGAACGATTCCCATAATCACGCTGAATCGTAATAATCTTTTCTGACGTTTCCAGTAGTTTATCAGGTGTAATAAAACCAATAATACGAGCAAGTTGTGGGTATGTTTCATGATCACCATGTGTCATTCCCATCCCCCCGCCAACTGCCACGTTAAAGCCTACTAATTTATCATCCTCAACAATGGCAATCAATCCAATATCTTGTGAGAATACGTCCACATCGTTACTTGGCGGAATAGCAATACCAATTTTAAATTTACGTGGCAAATATTGCGCACCGTATATAGGTTCAATTTCTTCATCCTGACTATCGACTACCTTTTCACCATCAAGCCACAACTCATGGTATGCCCGTGTTCTTGGTAGTAAATGCTCACTTAGTTTTGCTGACCAATTATAAATCTCCTCATGTAATGCAGATTGGTTTGGATTCACATTACACATTACATTACGATTGACATCCCCGCAGGCAGCGAGAGAATCCAATAATACCTCATTAATTTCCTGCATATATTTTTTGACATTCCATTTTAAAATGCCGTGCACTTGGAATGCCTGGCGTGTCGTTAATTTTAAAGAGCCATTACCATATTTTCTCGCCATTTCATCCATTACTAGCCATTGTGCTGGTGTAGCTGCCCCACCCGGCGTACGTACGCGCACCATAAATTGATAAGCCGGCTCTAGCTTTTGACGCTGGCGTTCATTCCGAAGATCACGATCATCTTGTAAGTAACTACCATGGAATTTCATTAGACGGTTATCGTCCTCTGGTATACCAGAGCTTAATGGATTATTCATCGTACGTTCAAGTGTTCCACGTAAATAATTACTTTCGCTTTTAATACGCTCTACATCACTAGGCTTTCCTGGTTGTGGAGGTAAAATAATTTTTTCAGTCATTTTTTATCGCCCCTTTATTAATAAACGTCACGTTGATAGCGCTTCTGTTGTTTTAATTCATTGACAAAGGCTTTCGCTTCCTCTGGTGTTTTTTGCCCTTGATGCTCAATGATGCGATGTATTGTTGCATCCACATCAGCCGCCATCGATTTTTCATCGCCACAAACGTAAATAACAGCTCCTTGCTCTATCCATTCATAAAAGCTCGCGGCATTTTCCTCCATTTTATGTTGAACATATATTTTTCTATCTGTGTCTCGGGAGAAGGCTACGTGCATTTGACTTAGTGTATTTGAAGCTAGCCAGCGCTGCCAATCTGTTTGATAAAGAAAATCTGTTACAAAGTGTTGATCGCCCAAAATTAGCCATGATTTCCCTTCAACACCTAGCTCCTCTCGCTCCTCCAAAAATGCACGGTACGGAGCGACACCTGTACCAGCACCGATCATAATAATCGGTGTGTCCGCTTGCTCTGGCAATCTAAAGTTCGGATTTTTATGCACATAGATTGGTAATGTATCGCCAATTTGAATACGCTCTGCAACGCTACCAGAGCAAACGCCAAGACGTTGTCGCCCATTCGTTTCATAGCTTACTTTGCCAATTGTTAAATGCACTTCTTCACTGTTTGCCTTTTGACTACTAGCAATTGAATATAGTCGCGCTGGTATTTTACGTAGCAATTCTACAAATTGCTGTGCATCCCATGTAAACGGCGCGAAGTCCTCAGCAACGTCAAATAAATCTCTTCCTCTTGCATAGTCCTTCCAGGCATTCGTGTCTTCAAGTAGCTTTGTAAATTCCTGATGCACCGTATAGGCACCAATTTTTCGTAACAATGGCCTAGACAGCACTGTTATTTCTAGCTTTTTTTGTAATGCATCCTTGAATGGCAGTGTTTCTTCAAATACATTTACCTCAGTTTGTGGATCAAACTGTAACGCTGTTATTAAAGCATCGACTAGTCTTTCATCATTTTCTGGTTGAATACCAATACTATCCCCTGGTTCGAAATAAAAGTTTGCACCCTCGATGGATAACTCAATATGATGTGTTTCTTTGTTTGAGCCACGGCCATTTAAATTAATGTTTTCAAGTACTTCAGCATTAAACGGATTTTTACGAGAGTATGTAGTGTCTCCTTGGGTAGTCTGATGCTGTGTAGTCGATGTAGCAGCTATATCAGTCTGTTGAAACAATTCCTGCTGAACAGCTGAGAACCATTGTGCTGCCGCGTCATCATAATCTACATCACAATCTGTACGAGGTACGATTCGAGTTGCCCCTAACTTAGCAAACTGCTCATCAAAATCCTTTCCTGTTTTACAGAAAAACTCATAGGAGCTATCTCCTAAGGCTAGCACTGAATAATGAAGATGCTCTAACTTCGGAGCACGCTTACTATGCAAAAATTCGTAGAACTGTATTGCTTGATCAGGTGGTTCCCCTTCCCCATGTGTGCTTACAATAAGTAAAAGATTTGTTACCTTTTTTAAATTATTCGGCTTAAATGTTGCTAACGAAGAAATTGTTACGTCAACTTCATTATCTTTCAATGCTGAGGCGTATTTTTCAGCTAACCCCTGGCTATTGCCTGTTTGTGAGCCATATAAAATCGTCACTGTTTTGGTGATTGGTTTTACTGTCGGCTTTGCTTCTTCAACGATGGTATCAATAGTTGCTAGTGGAGCACTTAAATAGCCGTTTAACCAAATCCTCTGTTCCCCTGTTAATTTAGGAAGCAGCTCATTTAACAGCTTTACCTGCTCCTCATTAAATGGACTGTTGATTACTTGCAATTTCAATCTTGCCACCTCGCGTATTAGTATTATTTTCTTCTCTTCGTAATTTGTCTGAACTCGGTTGTTCTTCATTACTTTTTCTCAAGACATTTGCTTGTCATGTTATCTCTAAACTTATTTTGGCTGGCGTTATCGAAGTCGTATTTTTTCCTTCTTTTCAATTTGGACCACGTAGGAATTTTGCACAATCAATGTTATGGATCCGTGGTTCACCGTATTTAAAATTTGGCGGACATTATCTAATGCTAGATTAATATTTTCAGTCCTTTTATCTACCATTCCAAAACACCTTCCTCATTAAATTTTAGTAATTGCTCAATGCGTTCCACTAAAACTTTCCTTACGTTGTCGTCATAGCCTAAACTTTCACATAAAATAATGTTCTTGTTCTCATAGTTTTGTAATCGACTTGTTATGCTTTGACGCAAAATCCCAGTAAATAATAAATAAGGTACTATAAACACTTGATTGGCCTCATTCTTCTCTTGCTGTAGCCAATCTTCAAACGTAGGACCCATTCCATATAAAAAGCATGTGTCTACAGCTTCATAAGCATATTTGTCACGTAATCTTGTTGCAATTTTAGCTAAATCACTCTTTACTGAAGGATCACTACTCCCACGACCTATTAGTAAAACACTTGCATTGTGAGTAGGAAACCTAGCTTCTAAAATTCTAGTCTGTAGTGTATCGATTAATAGTTCATGGACACCAAGTGGTTCACCGTATGTAAATCGCACTTGTGGATGTTGTTTTTTTGCTTTATCAATCTCACTTGGAATATCGTGCTTTGCATGTTGAGCAGCTAGTAATAATATAGGCATGATAGCAATAGCCGTGGCTCCTCTGTTAATACAGCTATCTATGCCTTCAGCAATTGACGGTGCCGTGAGTTCTAAAAAACAAATTTCTTGAATCGGTAGCTCAATCTCCTGTTGTACGCTCTTTAGAAAGGTAACGGCTTGCTCCACTCCCGCCTTTACACGACTTCCATGAGCGATATATAAAATAGCTTGCATGAACCCACATCCTTATACAGAAATCTCTGCCAAATTCGACTGTGGAATGTTTTGCTCGAACCATTGAATTGTTTCTCTCAAGGTAACAACTTTTCCCACTACAATTATGCTTGGATTTTGAATATTTTCTCGCTGCACTATATCTTCAATATTGGCTAAAGTACCAGTGACAGTTTTTTGCTGAGAAAATGTGCCCCAATGGATGAGTGCTACTGGTGTTTCTTCATCACGCCCATATTTGAGTAGCTGCTGACGGATATATGGAAGATTACCGACCCCCATATAAATCGCAATTGTCTCAATTCCTTTTGCGAGACTTTCCCATCGAATTGCATCATCCTTGCCCTCTTGCATATGTCCAGTGACCATTGCAAAACTTGAGCTTAAATCGCGATGCGTAACAGGAATCCCTGCATAGGCTGGCGCTGCTATCCCGGAAGTGATGCCAGGTACAATTTCGAAAGGAATATGATGCTGCGCTAAGACTTCAGCTTCCTCAGCTCCTCTTCCAAAAACGAATGGGTCACCCCCCTTTAATCTCGTAACAATCAATCCTTGCTGTGCATAGCTGACAAGTGATCGATTAATCTGTTCTTGAATCATGGCATGCTGCTGAGGCATCTTACCGCAAAAGATGAGCTTAGCCTCTCGTTTAGCATAAGATAACAGCTCTTTATTGATGAGTCTGTCATACAGGATGACATCTGCACATTCGATACAACGCAATCCTTTTACAGTGATAAGATCAACATCGCCAGGACCAGCACCTACTATAAAAACTTTTCCCATTAGATTTCACTCCTCTACCGCTTTGTTTTCGCTACAAAATAACATTTGTTGTTGCTGTCGCTTCGCTTTCGCACAGTTAAACAATTGTTGCTGTCGCTTCGCT